>DASPVY010000278.1:0-5223 GCA_035622115.1 Candidatus Acidiferrales bacterium | reverse complement strand
TCCCAGCCTGACGTCCTCAGCGTGGACGTCGCTCTGTGTGAACGTCTATTCGTATCTCAAGGCAACGATCGGGTCGACCCGCGTCGCTCGCCGCGCCGGAATGTAGCAGGCGGTGAGCGCCACGAAGGTCAGCAGGCATGCAACAGCCAAGAACGTAAGCGGGTCCGTCGCGCTTACTCCAAAAAGCAAACTGGACATCAATCGAGTAAGCCCAAGCGCACCCACGAGTCCAAGGGCGACTCCGACCAGAGCCATATTCGCGCCGCGCCCTAGAACCATTCGCAGTATGTCTGTGCGCTGCGCTCCGAGGGCAATACGGATTCCAATCTCACGTGTTCGCTGGCCCACGAGATAGGAAATTACGCCATAGATCCCGATGCTCGAAAGCAGCAGTGCCAGCAATGCGAATGACCCGAGGAGAAGCATCGAAAATCGCTGGGCGGCGATCGAACTCGCAACGATGTCGTCGTACGCTCGTATCTCGTACACTACCTGCTCGCTGTTCATCCGCTCGATCGCGTGACGGATCGTTTCGACCAGCGCCAGCGGCTGCTGCTTCGTGCGAATCAACACATCAACGGTACGCGCCGCTCGCGACATGAATCGGTCGGGAATCTGTCGGAAAGGAAGATAGAACTCCGCGTGCATGTTTTCGTTGTCCTGGAGTCCCCATTGATTCACGTGTCCAACCACACCGACGATTTCCGCTGGGCCCACGTACTCGTCCACCAGATGCCGGCCAATCGGGTCTTCTCCGGGAAAGTATTTCGCGGCGAGGTCCTCATCGATCACAACCACGTGCGGCGAGCTCTCCGTATCTTGCGGAGTAAAGAAACGGCCGCGTTTGAGCGGGATCCCCATTACTTTCAAATAATCGGGTTCCACTTCGTACCACAATCCCCAGGGCTTATCGCTGTCAGCGAGCGGCTTAGGCTTTCCCTCGATCCAGAACGGGTCATCCGAATCGCCCGACATCGGCAATCCGCCGCGAAGCAGCGAGACGGATTCCACGCCGGGAACCGAGGCAATGGTGTCGCGCAGATGAAGGAGCGTGGAGCGAATCGCCGCGGGTGGCTGCGTCTGCATCGACGGCGCAAGTCCGACCTGGAAAGTGGCCACATGGTGCGGATTAAAACCCGGGTTGATACCCCACAGGCGGACCAGGCTGCGGATCATCAAGCCTGCTCCGATGAGCAAAACCAACGCCATCGCCATTTCCACGACGACGAACATGCCTTGGGCGCGATGGCGGGCGCCGCTCGCGCCGCGGCCGCCTTCCTGAAGGCTGGCCTGCAAACTCGGCTGAGAAGTTCGGAGAGCAGGTGCGAGGCCGAATAGGATCCCCGAGATTATCGAAATGGCCGCCGCAAAGAGAAACACGCGGCCGTCGAAACCAATTTGCTCCGCGTGTGGGAGGTGTTGAGGGAGCAGGCTGACGGCCGCGTGGGTGCCCCACGCGGAGACGAGCAGGCCGAGGCCTCCGCCGGCCACCGAAAGCAGCACGCTTTCGGTAAGTAGTTGGCGGATCACGCGCCCTCGGCTGGCGCCCAGGGCTGCGCGAATCGCAAATTCCCGTGCGCGGACCGCCGAGCGAGCGAGAAGAAGATTGGCTACATTGACGCAAGCGATCAGCAGCACAAATCCAACTGCCGCGAACAGGACGAGCAGGAAAGGCTTGATCTCACCCACCATTAATTCTCTCAGCGGAGTCAGCGTGGCGCCCACTCCGACATTCGATTCCGGATAGGCCGCTGCGAGCCTGTCGGTGATTCCAGCCATATCGGCACGAGCCTGGGCGAGAGTCACTCCCGGCTTCAAACGGCCGATTGCATCCATCCCCATCGCGACGTCGCGGTCAAGGAACAACACGTCGTTCCATTGACCGATGGGCACAAACACGTCCGCATCCTGAAAATTCCACATCGAGAGATGAAAGCTCGCAGGCAAGACGCCAATAATCGTGTAGTCTCTGCCGTCGAGAGCCACACGCCTGCCCACGATGTCCGGCGCGGACCCAAACTTGCGCTTCCAAAACCCAGCCGTGACGAGCGCTACCGGCGCGGCGCCCATCCGGTCCTCGTCATGACTGAAGTTACGCCCGGCCGTAAATCGAACGCCGAGGATGGGGAAAAAGTCGGCGGAGACCATATCGGCGCGCACTCGTTCGGTTTCGCCCATCCCGGTCATGCTGAAATCGTCCGGACGATACGCGGCGAGTGCCTCAAAGCTGCGATTTTCCCTCTGCCAATCTAGAAAATTGGGATACGAAATCGATGCGCGCTCGAACTGCACCCGGCGTTCGAACAGCGCGACGATTCGATCGGGGTCTCGAAACGGAAGCGGTTTCAGCAGCACGCCATTCACGACCGAAAACAAAGCCGTATTCGCGCCGATGCCGAGAGCCAAAGTCAGAACAACAATCAGCGTGAATCCGAAATTTTTGGCCAGAATACGGATACCGTAGCCCAAGTCCTGCCAAATCGTTTGCATGCGCGTGCCCTCTGATTCCAATGGCCTAATCGCAGATGTCGCTCCGAACGCCGTCTTCGCCAAGTCTCTGTGCAGTATGGACTTATCAGCCCACCGACCTACAAGCGCAACCTTGAATTGTGCGCTTCTGGGAGGAAGCTGTCGCGGAACCGGACAGCTATCTAAGATGAAAGCCCAAGCCGCCCAGTTCCAGCAACAAATGGCCCCGAGCCTTCCCGCCGCGTCAGGAAAGCCGGGACCATTTTCGTACAACTCGAATCTTCACCCGATCAAACTTCGCGTGTCGCAGCGTCAGCATCTTCCGCCAGTTGCTTGAGTGTTTGGAAGAACCTCGCTGACTGCCCGATGAATAGCCCGTCGTTCGTGAGCGCTTTGACGGCCGCTCGAGCCCCTGCAAATCTGTCGTCGCTAGGTCGAATCACCGCACAGTGGGGCAAATCTGCACTGATGAATTCGCAGGGAACGGGAAAGATCAGGCTGGGCTGAACCAGGCTGGCCGGTTGCAGCGGAGGGCTGGTGAAGAAATTGGGAAACGAGAGGCCGGATATGGGGTCCATAAACGGGGCCACGGGCTGTTGAACTCCGTTCCCTGAAAAATCAACCCATTCCAAGAAGTGAGCGATCTCGTCTCCGCCGATACCGAGCGTGATCTTCAGCACTTCCAGACTGCTGACTTTCTGGCTAAGCGTTGCATAGAGGCTCGATCCTCCTTGTTCGATCATTCCAAAGTGAAAGCCTGCGACGTTTGCGATCGCCTGGATATGATCGTTACCCGGAAAGTTGGGATTGGGAGCACCGTTGAAATCATTGTTGTCTCGGGGAATGGCGGTAACATTTTTGAAGGTGAGCGCTTGAGGAAAAGTGGCACCCAAATCAGGATTCGTCGTACTGCGGTAGCGAACGTACCAGCTAGTGTCGACGTTGAGATGCATTAGGTTTGTGAGGCGCTTCTTCCCCGATGATCCCGTAGCGGTGCTGCCGTCTAAAGTGCGGAACTCGTCGAGGCTGACGGGCTCGGCTCCTTTGTATTGGAGATAGGCGTTGAGGAAGGAAGCGTGGCTCTCTTCGTCCAGTGTGTTGCTGGCGATGTATTGCGGGCCATCCGGGTCGAGGTTCGACAGAGCCACCTGATAATTGTTCAACGATTGGTTCGGGTCTACTTCAATGGGTGGATTATTGCCGATACCACCCAGTTCCGCATATTGCGTCCATAGGTCGGATTCCAGGATCTCGGCTGCAGCGAGGAATCGAAGAATTGCTGTGTCCCCCTTGTTGAGGCTGTTTTCATTATTTGCGCCAAATACTCGTTTTGCGCCGACCGTTAGCGCGCCTCCTATTGCAACGGCGCCTCCCGCCAGCATTCCGCTCTTCAAGAGTGACCGGCGACCAACCGTACGATTCAGCAGACTCGGTGTTTTCTCCATAACGCCTCCCTCCGTCGAATTGAAAAACGCCAACTGACGCGACGGTAAGCATGTTCGTCGGGAGAGTTGTCACCGAAGGATCTGAGTATTGCCTTATTCTTGTAACACTCTTGTCTCTCCAGGAGGAATGAGGGTGAACGCGGCTTGCGCTAAGGGGATCGGCTGACTTCGGCTTTGCCGCGTACTCGGAGTCCATCTAGAAATGGCGGAGGCACCGGGCGCTTCGTGGTCGAGGCAGCCTACCCCGGGGACGGGACATCGGTCAGCCGCACACTCCGTAAAACAACGACCGACGAGAAGACTTTATTTCCCGTGCGAAATATCATTGATGTGTGGGTTGAGCTATAATTCCGCGCACAATGGCGCTTCCTTCCGGAACAAAACTGGGTCCCTACGAAATTCAATCGCTGATTGGAGCGGGCGGGATGGGCGAAGTTTATCGCGCGCGCGACACCCGGCTCCAGCGTGACGTCGCGATAAAAATCCTGCCGAGTTCCCTGGCGCACGATCAGGACCGCCTGCGACGATTCGAGCAGGAGGCCCGAGCCGTAGCCGCGTTGAACCATCCGAATTTGCTGACCGTATTCGATGTGGGCACGGCTCCTTTGGGCGATTCGACCACAGCCTCGCCGTACATCGTCTCCGAACTGCTGGAGGGCGGCACGCTGCGTGAAAAGCTGGCCGATGGCGGGATGCGCGAGCGAAAGGCGCTCGATTACGCGATTCAGATCGCGCGCGGACTAGCTGCGGCGCACGAGCGTGGAATCGTCCATCGCGATTTGAAGCCGGACAATATTTACATCACCAACGACGGGCGTGTGAAGATTCTGGATTTTGGACTGGCGAAACTCAGCGAGACGCCCGCCACGGATGTTGACGCGACGCGTGACATGGCCACCCAGGCCGGCGTGGTCATGGGAACGGTCGGCTATATGTCGCCCGAGCAAGTGCGCGGAAAACCGGCCGACGCGCGCAGCGATATTTTCAGTTTCGGCGCTGTGCTTTACGAAATGCTGGCCGGGCGGCGGGCGTTTCGGGGAGACAGCGCGGCGGATTTGATGAGCGCGATTCTGAAGGAGGAGCCGCCGGAAATTTCGGCGACGAACCGGGAGATTTCGCCGGCGCTCGACCGAATTATTCACCACTGCATGGAGAAGGATCCGCAACAGCGATTCCAGTCGGTGGGCGATATCGCATTTCAACTCGGCGAGATGAGCGGATTGCGCACTTCTTCCGGGATGCCTGCGATGGCCGCGAGCGGCCCCGCGCAGGCGATCACGCCGGCGATGAAGCCGTGGATGCTCGCGGC
>DASPVY010000277.1:0-4623 GCA_035622115.1 Candidatus Acidiferrales bacterium | reverse complement strand
GGTGGCGCTCACATACGTCGCTGCGTGCATCACGCCGTTGTATGTCACCGTGGAAGTGGAAAGAAAATTCGTGCCGTAGATCGTCAGCGTCTGCGGCGCGCTGCCGGTTGTCGAAGTGGACGGTGAAAGTTCCGTGATGGCTGGACCATTGTTCGGCGGCGTGCCCGAGCCGGTTCCGGTCCCGGTTGCCTTCGATCCGCTGCACGCGGCGAGCAGCAGCAGCAACGTGAGCGCAAGAACAGTAGGCGGCAGATTGAACCGGAGCATTTCTCCCTCCCAGCGCAGACTTCGCCTGGACAGTTCATCGGGGCACACCCGGAAGTGCCGGGTCGCCTCATAACGATGGTTGAATTCCTTGTGATTCCCCAACTGCCAGCCCCTCGCCGCCCCGTCCACACGAGTAGTTGCGCGCTATGCGATATGCGCGGTCGAGACCTTGCGAATTTCCTGCACGCGGCGAGCCAAAAGCTTGAATTTGCTTGCCTTCACCGGATTGCCGTGCAGCGGCCGTGCCACGGGCGGCTGGAAGACACTGGCAATGAAATTCAAGCACTAGCGGCGGCGAATGGACCGGTTCCGAATTGGGATTTGTGGGTGCGCGGGGCGGGTTATGTGCGCTAATGCTCTGGAGAAGCTCAGCTTAGAGATTTGCAGATGAAGGCAGGATTGAGCGGCGTCAACTACTTCGACGATGCAGCTACGGAAATCGAGTACCGGAACCACGGCCGGAATGTCGCGATGCGGTGTCCTGTGGAAAACCTTGAACAGTAGATAAACTGTGCCTGGAATCTGGAGCGCGTGACGGGCGAGCTTTGTCGTGTGAACAGCTGTGTCCATCGGGTCTAATTCTTTATCCAATCATTCCCGTTTGATTCCATCAGGTCCTGAAACTCTCATCCGTAATAGTTCTCTACTAGCACAGTAGTGGTGCTGCCGTGCGAGCCGAGAGATTCATCCAGTAGTCGAACCTGCGGGTCCGCGAAGTCTTCGCCGTGGGACTCGATACGGCGATGCTTGACCGCACCTCACGAGTCCGGCAGACTCGCTCGAGAGAGGTCGCGGTGAATCGAATTCACCATTGGTTTTGCCGCTCTGATTCCTGGCGCAGAACGCTTGAGAATGAACTGATGCCGTGGGCGCTGCGCGACGTGAATCTCGGCGGCAACGTGCTTGAAATAGGTCCCGGGCCGGGCCTCACCACGGATTTTCTTCGCGGCCAGGTTGAGCGCGTAACCTCAATCGAAATTGACCCGAAACTGGCGCGTTCGTTGCGCGCGCGTCTGCAGGGAACCAACGTCACAGTCGTCGAAGGCGATGCCACCTCGATGCCATTTGCCGACGAAAGTTTTTCGGGCGCCGTTTTTTTCACGATGCTTCATCACATCCCAACACCGGAGCTTCAGGATGCGCTGCTCCGCGAGACACGCCGCGTCCTTAAGCCGCAAGCGCAGTGTGCCGGAGTGGATAGCAAAAATGGCTGGAGAATGAGGTTGCTGCACATCGGCGATATTTTGAACGTCATCAACCCCGATACATTCGGAGCGCGCCTCGAGAGCGCGGGCTTCCAGGATATTTTCATCGAAGCCAACCCGCGCCGCTTTCGCTTTCACGCTCGCCGAGCGTGACGTGCTTCGCATGGAATGACAGCCGCAGCGAATGTATTTAAATTGAATGTAGTTTCTGCCGCGAGGTGAAAGCCTACTCGGTTTTCTTCCAGGAACTGTCGGGATTATAAGAAGTGATTTCTTTGGCCGTATCGGCAGTCTTGGCGCCCAAATCCTTTTCGTACGCGTCGCCCTTCGAATCCATAATGAAACTCATAACGCCCGACGTCTGGTAATCCGCAGGAAACGCGAGAATCGCAAAGCCGGCGGACGCGCCGCCATTCTGATCGCTCAAGATTCGGTAGTAGTAACCGTGATACGGCTCGCCGCTTGACTTCCCCGAAGCGCCAACTCCTGCGTGCGCGAGGTAAGGGCCAATTGGGCTCTTCGGGCTGCCATTTGGCCAGTACAACCCATCGCGCGCGCTGCCGTCGCTCACAAACTTCATTGTGTAAGCGTGATTGCTTGCGTAGTAGTCCTCTTCGGCTTCGACAAGCGCCTGGCAAACTTGCAGCGCTTCCGTCTCGTTTCTGCCGATGCGGCGAAACATAATCTCTTTCTCGCCCAATTCCGAATCGAAATACCACGAGCCCTTGTACTCGACGAGCGGAATCGGCAGCGGCCAATTTTGCGAGCCGACGTAGAGCGCCACGGTGCCGTCGGGTTCTTTCACGAGACGGTGCATCTGATCGTATTTCTGCACAAACTCCGCGCGTCGCTGCGCGCGGACTTCAGGATCGTCACTCCAGTGCAGAATTTCTTTTGCCGTGGGACCGAGAACAACCAGCAACTGGGGTTCGTCGTCGTTGTGGGCGGCGGCATACAGCGCCGCGGAAGCGTCTTCCGGGGAGGCGAAAGACTTTCCGTCCGGCTGCGAATCGACTGGAGATGCCTTCTTCATCGAGTCCGACTGTGCCTTTGCTTGCGGGGCCATCGCGACCAAGGTCATTGCGAAAAGGATTGAAAAAGCAAGTGCCAGTTTTCGCATCGTAAGAAACCGTGCCGATTCGAGCTTAATCATGTTCGGTACTCCAACCCCTCACTTCTAACGGCGCCCGCCTCCACCGTGGAAGCCTCCACCGCCGAACCCGCCGCCATGGAAGCCGCCGAAACTGCTCTGGCCGCGCGCGGAGAATCCTCGGACTGCACCGCCGCCGTGTTCAATGCCGCTGAACGCGCCCGATCGGACTCCCGATCCATCTCGCGGCGCACTGTATCCGCGATAGGCATTTCGATCTCCCAGCATCGGACGCAAATTTCCCGGCCGATAGAAATCGCCGCGCCCGCCGTAATACGCTCCGCGATTAAAAAATGCCGGGCCGCGTGCGAAATATGGATTGCGGTGATACCACACGTCGTAGTGGGCCCAATCGAATCCCCAAGCCGGCCAGCCCCACCCGAAACCGAAGAACGGCCCGAGTGGGAACCCGATGCCGAAGTAAATCCCCGGTCCACCCCACCAGATGCCGGGCACTTCAACCCAGTACGGCCACGGCGCGATTGGATACCCATAGACCAGCCAGGGATCGTATTCCGGCACGTAGACGACATTGGGGTCAACCGGATCGATTACGACCTTGCCGTCCTCGTCCTGCACATTCAGTTGCGAAGTTGACTTAAGATTGCCGGCTTTCTTTGCTTTCTTGCGCATCTCCTGAACGGCCTTCATCACGTCTTTGGGCTGATTGAAGTAAGCGTCGCCGAGTTCAGAAGTCCAACCGAGATTGGAACTCAGATTTCCGAGGACGGAGGGATATTGCAACAGCGCCTTTACGCTCGGGTCCCAGTCCTGCTTGTCCACTTGCCCGCCGAGATCGGCCGGACTCAGCCCCGGATGGGCCTTCAGCCACTCGTTGGCATCGACAAGTTGCGTGGGGAAACTTGAAGCCGCCAGAATCTGCGCGACCAGCGCGTCTGGATAGAGCGCAATCGGCGCCACCAGACGCCCAAGTTGTTCCTTGGAGAGTGGTTCGTAAGTATTTTCTTCCGCAGGCGCTTGGTCCTGGGCCGGAGCGGCCTGAGTTTGCGCCGGTGCCGGCTGATCCTGAGCGAAAAGCCGGGCGCTGCAAAAAGTTACCGCGGATGCTGTCGCCGCGAAGGCAATCACCGCTATCAAGGCGAGATATTTCGTCCAACGAGTCACGGGCATGGGGCACTTCCAGTCTTATAGATTCCCCATAATGCGCAAAAGGTTCCTCGTTTTCAATGCCATGTGGAAAATTCTATTCGGAGTACTGGAACCCGGCCATCTCAAGTTGGCCGAACGTCACGTCCGATTGCGTCGCGCGAAATCGCGTGCTAGCGTGTTCACTCGGGGTTTTTGCGCGCCCGGCACTCGCGCTAAAATCAACCATCCGGCAAAATAGCGTGCCGCAATTCGAGGAGGATTTCGCCTATGAGCGCGACGTTGACGACCAGTGTAGAGCGCGGAGAGTTCAAGAATGAGCCGTTCGTCGATTTTTCGCGGCCTGAAAACCGCAAATCGATGGAGGCGGCGCTCGCCAAAGTCCGCAGCGAATTCGGGCGCGAATATCCGCTCGTGATCGGCGGCAGAGATATCACGACGACGGACAAAATCAAATCGACGAACCCGTCGCGGCCCCGCGAAGTAATCGCCGTTTTTCAGAAAGCCACGGCGGATATGGCGAACGAAGCCGTCGAGGCGGCGGCTCGCGCGTTCGACCGCTGGAAGCGCGTCTCCGCCGAAGAGCGCGTCGCGTGCGCTTACCGAACTGCCGACATTCTCCGCAAGCGCCGCTTCGAACTCGACGCTTGGCTCGTTTACGAAATCGGGAAAACCTGGCCCGAAGCCGACGCGGACATTGCGGAGCTGATCGATTTTTGCGAGTACTACGGACGCGAGGAGCTGCGCCTTTCTGTCCCGCAGGCGCTCACGCCGATGCGCGGCGAGAAAAATTATCTGCGCTACATTCCGCTCGGCGTCGGCGTCATTATTCCACCGTGGAATTTTGCCGCCGCAATCATGGGAGGAATGACGCTCGCCGCCATCCTTACCGGA
>DASPVY010000276.1:0-2177 GCA_035622115.1 Candidatus Acidiferrales bacterium | reverse complement strand
ATACATGGCGGAGAAGCGCGAGCAGGCTTTCGCCTTCATTCGCATCCATCCCGGGTGGTTTGTCTGGATGAGCCTGCGTCGCGCCGTGTATATGTGGGCGAACTTCTGGAGTTTTGATCCCGCTTACCTGCACGAAGAGCCAATGGATTTGCCCGCCATGATTTTGTGCAGCACTTTAACCGCCTTCGCGCTGTTCGGCCTGGGCCGCGCGTTTCGTGAGAACCGCGCCTACGCGATCCGTTACGCCATCATGCTCGGATGCTTTCCGCTGGTCTATTACTTCACGCACGTTGAGTCGTACTTTTTCCGGCCGGTCGATCCGTTCATCCTGGTCCTCGCGGTGTATGCGTTCCTGGGCCGCGCGCGAGTGGCGCAGGTTGTGTCGATGCCGGCGCGTCAGTTGATCGCTGCCACTCCATCACTGCGCCGTGCAGCGGACTAAGACCGGCTCAAGACTTTCTTTGCCGGGAATCGCACGAAATTCCTAAAAAACAATGTGGTTGAGCGGAGCCGTGCGGAGCTTGCTGCACGGTTAGCGCCTGAAGACTGGCGACAATTGCGGCCGCCGACGCGGCGGGTCTTACTTTTGTTCCGGCGTGCTCGGCGGGTTCGTCGTAGCCGGGGGAGCTGTCGTAGTCGTGGAAGCAGGCGGATTCGTTGGGTGATCGCCCTTCATGCCTTCTTTGAATTCGCGGATGCCCTGCCCCAGGCCGCGCATCACTTCCGGAATCTTGCGTCCCCCGAACAGAACGAGGATCACAAGGGCCACGATCATCCAGTGGAATGGGCTGAACTCACCCATACTGCACCTGCCTTTCGAGCCCGGACCTCAGATGCCTGCCAGCGGCGGGCCCGAACCGCCAGCTAAGTCACAGTATAACACGCTCATCACCCGCCCGGCGCGTCACGCCTTCGCGGTCCAGAAACTCGAGCAGCGGTATGGCATATTTCCTCGTCACCCCGGTCATCTCCTTAAACGCGCCAATGGGAAGGTGTTCACCGCGCTCCTTTTTGTATTTGGCGATCAGCTGGCGGAGCCGCGCGACCGCATTCTTATGAAAAACAAGGTCTTCCGCGATTTTTACAAGAGTCTTCTCTCGCAGCAAAAGTTGAAATATCTTTTGTGCGCGCTTGGCTTCCACGGGAAGCTTTGCCAGCACGTCGTCGAATCGCGGGACGGCCAGGCCGGCTCGATCGAACTCCTGCTCGATCACTTCCTTTGCTCGGGCCTCTTCCGGCAGGAGGGCGATTTCGCGTCCGGCGCTTTGCACCAGATCGCCCACGACGTTCACCGCCCGCGCCGCCGCAAGCTCTCGCAGCGCAGCTCGAAAAACCTCCGGCTTCGATTTCGTTCGGCGGCGAAGATCTTCCTTCGCGATTCCGGGAACCAACGGATTCGCGCGATTGAACTGTTCGAGCGCCGCGCGAATGCTTTTCGCGCACTCGGCCACAGCCGCGGCGGGAAGAACGACGAGCGGCTCCGCTTGCGCCACCGCCAATTTTTTCGCGGCCGTCAGCTTGCTAATCGTTTTCCGCGCGTCGTCTTCGAGCCATCCAGTGCGGGCAACGAGGCTCGGCAGCGAAAGGCCGTGCAGTTCTCCAACCGCGAGCGCTTCAACGATCGCTTCCCGCTCGTCACGCTCCATTGTCCCCAGAAGCGGAATCGCTCCGGCGTCCTTCTGCCGATGCGCGCGCGCGAGCGGATCGAGCACCGTACCGCCGCCGATCGTCGTCACCGGCGAAAAGCGGCGAAGTATGAACCGGTCGTATGGGAGCGTCAGCACCGGCTTCGTCAGACGCAATTGCGCAAACGCTTCTCCACCGGATGCGAGAGTTTCGCTTTCGAGCAGGATGACTTCGGCGATCATTTCCGATGTGCCGTGATGGAAATGAACCCGCGAGCGATTCTTGAGAGGCGGCGACGAGCGAAGAAGTTCAATCCGCGCGTCCAGCCTTCTTGTCGGCTGAAAAATTCCGGGCGATGCGAGCGTTATCCCGCGGCCAAGTTCATCGAGCTCGACGCCCGCCAGATTTATTGCAGTGCGCTGGCCCGCCACGGCGCGCTCTACCGCCGCGCCCCCGGAATGGAGTCCGCGCACGCGTGCTCGGCGTCGCGCGGGGAACAATTCCACTTCATCTTCGCGGCGAACCGAGCCGGAAATCAGCGTACCCGTCAC
>DASPVY010000275.1:0-2587 GCA_035622115.1 Candidatus Acidiferrales bacterium | reverse complement strand
CGCGGGCACGGCGATCTGCTGCGCGCCGGTCAGAATCGTCTCGTGAAGCGACTTGCCCTCGGGCAGCAGCCGGTTGATATTTTCAATTTCCACCGTGGCATCGTCGACGAGGATGCCGACAGCGAGCGCGAGTCCTCCGAGGGTCATGATGTTGATCGTCTCGCCGAGCATGCTGAGAACGAGCAGCGAGGTGAGAATTGAAAGCGGGATCGACACCGCTACCACAAGCGTGCTTCGCCAGCTTCCCAGGAATATCAGGATCATGATTGCCGTGAGGAGCGCGGCGATGATCGCTTCCTTGAGTACGCCGTTGACGGCGGCGCGTACGAAGAGCGATTGATCGATCGTTTTGCGCAGTGTAAGTCCTGGCGGCAGCGTCGCCTCGATATCCGGCAGCATGTTCGTGATGCCGGAAACAACGGCGAGCGTTGAAGCGTTTCCGTTTTTCAGCACGGTCAAGAGCGCGCCGCGACGGCCGTCCTGCCGGACGATGTTGGTTTGAAACGAGGCGCCGTCATGAACGTAGGCGACGTCCCGGACGTACACCATCGCGCCGTTCACCAGCTTGATCGGCAAGTCATTCAGCTCGGAAACCTTTTTCGCAGTGCTGTTGAACTCGATGTTGTACTCGCGGTCGCCGATCTTCGATGTGCCTTGAGGCAGAATCAGATTCTGCAAATTCAATGTGTTTACGACGTCCGCTCCCGATACCTGTTTTTCGAACAGAGCCTTCGGGTCAAGGTCCACGTCAATCTGCCGCTGCTTGCCGCCATAGGGCCACGGCATTGCGGCGCCCGGAACGGTCACAAGGCGTGGGCGGATAAAATTGGTGCCGAGATCGAATAGCTGCTGTTCGGAAAGAGTCTCGCTGCTCAACCCCAGCTGGAGAATGGGCACGCTGGACGCGTTGTACGCGATGACGAGTGGCGCAGTGGTTCCCGGCGGCGCCTGGCGAAGGATCGTTTGCGAAATCGCAGTAACTTGCGCCACCGCGCCTTCGATTTTTACGCTGGGCTGGAAGAACAGCTTGATGACGCTGATGCCGTTCAGCGAGGTCGATTCAATGTGTTGAATATCGTTGACCGTGGTCGTTGCCGCGCGCTCCGAATTGCCCGTCAGCCGGTCCGCCATTTCTTGCGGCGAAAGGCCGGAGTAATTCCACACCACGCTGACGACGGGAATGTTGATACTGGGAAAGACGTCGGTCGGCGTGCTCAGAATGGCCACCACTCCGAGAATTATGATGAGCAACGACGCCACCACAAACGTGTATGGCCGATTGAGCGCTAACCTGACTATCCACATAAGTTCAGTTTTTCCGAGCGTTAATTCATTTCGGCGTTCGTCTCAAACGCCGGGCACCGCGGCTCTGAAGTTAGACGCGCATGGCCGCACGCAGTTTCACGATCCCGGCGGCGGGGCACCACGACGGCGAGCCGCAATTACTGTTTTGTTGCGTTCCTCAGCGCCCAGCCACCCTCGCCCGCGTCGGCTTTGCCGGGCCGCTTCCAGCGCTGGTGGCCCGAATGGCTTGCGAGATTTCCTCGAAATCCCGATCGTCAAGAGTAAGTGTTGCTGCACTGATCCACCCGTTTACTTGTTCTATGGATCGCCCGCCGACGATGGCCCCGGTTACTCCTGGCCAACTCGCCGCCCAAGCCGCCGCAATGGCCGAAACACTCACGCCATGTCTCTTCGCGATCGGCCTCAAGGCGTCGCGCAGGCTCAGATTCTGTTCCAGATTCGGGCTTTGGAACTCGGGACTCCGTCGCCGCCAGTCATCCTCGCTGAATCGCGCGATCCGCTCCGGTCCGAAATCATCCGTCAATAGGCCGGATTGCATCGGGCTGTAAACGATTACGCCCGTGTGGTGCGCCGCGCACCACGGAATCACGTCCGCGCCTGCATCCCGGCGTATCAGCGAGAACGGAGGCTGCAGCGAGTCCACATGACGAATTCGCTCGCAGCGCTCCAGCAATTCGACGCTGAAATTCGACACGCCCGCGGCGCGAATCTTGCCTTCCTTCACCAGCCGGGCCATCTCTGACCACGATTCCTCTACTGGAATGCCCGTGTCATCGGGCCAGTGGATTTGATACAGGTCGATTCGCTCCACGCGGAGCCGGCGAAGCGAACTTTCCAAGTCCCGGCGGATCAACTTTGGATCGAGATTTCGCTGCGCCTCTTCGTAGGGCTTCGACTGATCGAAAATCAGGCCGCACTTTGTGAAGACAAAAGGCTGATGTCCCTGCGGAATTTCCTTCAGCGCGCGGCCGACAACTTCCTCGGAATGGCCAAGGCCATAGACGGCCGCGGTGTCAATCCAGTTGACTCCGAGTGCAACCGCGTGCCGGATCGTAGCGATCGATGTTTCGTCGTCCTGCGGACCCCAACTGTACTTCCAGCCTCCGCCGCCGGCGGCCCACGCTCCGAATCCTACCGTTGTGATCTCCAATCCGGTTGTCCCGAGGGGTCGCTTTGGTAGTACGGTCGTCGCCATCAGCTTCGTCTCCTAAGGGCCTTTTGGGCCGGCTGACCCACGCAATTATGGATGATGAGACTTCTCGCTAGGATTCCATCTGCATCG
>DASPVY010000274.1:0-3325 GCA_035622115.1 Candidatus Acidiferrales bacterium | reverse complement strand
GGCGAAAATCACCGCGATCGAAGATCAGGCGCGGCACGACGGAATCGAACCCGGCGAGTTGCGCTGACGATCGAAGTTCCGCGAATCAAGTGGCGACGAGGTTCGCGCCCTCCGATTCATATTCAATTCGCAGGAGCCAATCGAAGTGGAATTTTTCTGCCGCGAGCCAGCGTTCCAAATCATCGCGGCCGGGAGCCTCAAACTCTACGAGCATTTTGCCGTCCTGCAGGCAGAGCAGAACGCGGCGCGCGCGGACGGCGGTCGCGGCGTCCAGCCGCGCGGTCAACGCCTCCGCGCCCTGCCGCGTGAGGCAGGCGATGGTGTGTTGCGATAGATAGCGCGGCATTTTTTACTGCGGCTCCCCTCGAAAATGGTGTTCTCGCGCGGAAACCTATCGGATACACTGCCTCCGGAGAAAAAGCAAATGGCGGACACGCGCACGGCGCACCCGTACTTCCTCTACGATGCAATTCAAGCTCAGCCCGATTTGATCGAACAGGTTTTCGGAAAGCAGCGGGCGGCTATTGAGGAAGCGGCGGCCGCTTCGACGGGCCGAAAACGATTCGTGTTCCTCGGAATCGGAACTTCGCTCAACGCCGCGAACATCTCCGAGCGATGGATGCGATTTCACTCGGGCGGGCGCGCGGTGGCGCGGGCGGAAGAGTCGTTTGAATTCGCGCTCTCTCCGCTGGCGCTCGGCGCCGAAGACGTTGCCATCGTCATCACGCACACCGGCACGACCTCGAAATCGGTTGATGCGCTCCGGACTGCCCGCCAGGGTGGAGCGCTGACAATCGCGGTCACAGGACAGAAATCCGGCGATGGAATTCAGGGCGCGGACTTCCATCTCGAGACGTGCGAGCAGGAAGTCGCCTTCGCCTATACCAAGAGCTACACCACCGCCCTCGCAGCCCTCGCGAAATATGTTTTGGCCATTCTCGGAGAGCGCAATCTCCTGAAAGACGCCGCCGGCGCGGACGCCGCGCTTGAAAAAGTGCCGTCGTTGATGCGCCAGGCGCTCCGCACCGAACTCAAGATCCGCGAAATCGCCAAGCAAGTCGCGGCGAAAGACCGCATCGTCTTCTTTGGCTCAGGAACCTGCTGGGCCACTGCCAATGAAGCCGCCCTTAAAATCAAGGAGACGAGCTACATCGCCGCCGAAGGCTTCGAAACCGAAGAAATTCTCCACGGGCCCTTTTCCGAGATCGATTCTCGCGCGGTCATGGTCACCATGCTCACGGGCGATCCCGGTGACGACCGCGCCCGGACTGTTCTTCGCGCCGGCGGCGAACTGGGAATGCTGCGCGTGGCCATCACCGTGCCGGATGCCAACCGCGACATCGCCGCCGACCACGTCATCGTCCTGCCGGCGACGCCGCCCTGGCTCGCGCCTTTTGTTCATCTGGTGCCGCTGCAACTGCTGACGTATTACATCGCGCTCGCTCGCGGCTTCAATCCCGACAGCGGGCGGCAGGATCAGGAAGCGCACGCCCGCGCGCACAAAGTTTACAAGCTGTAGCGGCGCGGGCGTGCATTCCACAGGAATCGCTCCGGGCGGCAATTCCCCGAACACAATCTGCTACTGAAGTTTTGCGTATTCGGCTTTGGCTTGCTTGAGGGCCGGTAGATCCGGATCGGCATCTTTCCACAAGGCGAGGAAATCCTGGTACGCAGCGCGGGCTTTCGATTTGAAAGCTTGAGCCTGATCGCCGGTTGAGCTCGCCGCGGATACCACGTAGGCGCGAGCCAAGCCCAAGCGCGCCATCGGACCGACGGCATCCGTGCCAACGAGGCCGGGATGATCCAAAACTTTTTGAAACTCGCCGGCGGCATCCGCGCCCTTCTTCTCCATCAGATACGCCTGGCCGCGCAAGTAGTGCGAGAGCATACCTCCGTAGGTGCTGAACTCATAGGGCGTGGTCGGCTCGAGCGCTGCAATCGCCTTCTCGGGAGCGCCACGGCCTAGCTCGATCGTGGCGCGGACGTTCGGAATCCAGAGTTGATTGAGTATCGTGGCCTCAGGCATATCCTTCGCCGACGCCTCGGCGAACGACTCTGCGCGGGCCGCGTCGCCGAGTTTTGCAAAGACGGTCATAGCACCGTACTGCACCACCCGACCCTGCGATTCGGAGAGCGCTTCGGTAGCATCCTGGCGGGCAGCAGCCGGCTCTCCCAGGAAAGCCTCCAGATCCGCGAAAAACATCAAACTCTCGGCCGTCGGAAAACCGTCGCGCCGGGCCGCCTCGATGGACCGGTGGTTTAGCTCCTGGCTCTTCGCGAGATGGCCGTAATGCGCCTGAACGGAAGACTCGAACGAGAGAGCTTCCGATTCAGAGGGCTTGCCTATGGCCCAGTCCACCCGCTTCTTCATCCCATCCGCGTCGCCTTCCAGAAACGCTACCTCCATGAGATCTTTGTGAATGGACGGATCCTCAGGAAATCGTGCGAGCGCTTGCGCGCAGACTGCCTTGGCTTCCGCGAGCCTGTCCGAGTCGAGATACGCTCGGGCGAGGTTGCTGTAAGCGTGCGCGCTGTCGGGAGCAATCTGAATGGTCTGCTGATAGAGCGAGACGGCTTTTTCGCGCTGTCCGAGTGCAAGGTACACCCCGCCCAGGTTGTTGTACGCCGAATCCTCTCGCGGATAAGTTTGGATCGAAAGTTGGTAGGTATCGATCACCTTATTCAGGTCGCCGGTAACCGAGTCGTAGTAGCGCGCTTGGATATAGATACGTTCGCGCTCGCTCGTGCGGTCGCGCAGGTCGAAAGCCTGCTTGGCAGCTTGCCGCGCGATGTCGTACTCGCTGAGATTGCTGGCGGCAACGCCCAGCCTCGCGTAGGCCATGGCGAAGTTGGGATCGAGCTCGACGGCGTGCTTGAAATAGGGCAGGGCTCCCGTCTCATCGTTCTGAGTATGCTTCTGCATCCCCAACGTGTAGGCCTTCAGAGCCTCGAGAGAGGGAGTGGTCACATCCTCGAGCCGGGTATCGTATTTTTGAACTGACGCGAGCGACTCGCCCAGTTCGCCGCGGAGTTTCGTCGCGGCCGAATCGAGCGCGCCCAGAACTTTTTCCTTGCTTGCGGCCGTCACCTGCTCTTTGGCGATGGAATCGCCGGTGGCGCAGTTCGCCGCGTCGAGACCGATGACGTACTGGCTTCCGATCAGAGTGATCGAGCCGGAAAGAACGGCCTTGCCGCTGGCGCGCTGGCAAACCTGGCGCGCGAGATCGGGAGTCAGGCGTTCGGTCGCCGTATGGCCCATCATCGGCAGCGTCGCGCGAATGCGCGCGTCCGGCAGGAAATTCAAGAATGGCGATTGCGCGAGATC
>DASPVY010000273.1:0-10686 GCA_035622115.1 Candidatus Acidiferrales bacterium | reverse complement strand
CGGGATAACCGCCGCCTCCGCTCCCGCCCGGAAAGCCAACGCCTCCTCCGCCACCCCAGACGCCTCCGCCACCTCCGCCGTTACCGCGGCCACCTCCGCCGTTGTTGCCATTGTTGCCGTTATTTTGCGAGCTTTGAGCTGCGCGCAATTTTTCGTGACCGTCGTCGCTTTCGTCGGTGTTTAGCTTCCACGTGCCGGTGAGATTGTCGCGAGTGGCGGGCGGCCCCGCAGACTCCTGCGGTTTCGGCTGCGCCGCGGGCTGGGAATTATCATCGCTCGATTGTGACGGCGAAATCGGACCCGGAGCAGCCTGCGCGTTAGCCAGACTCGGTAACGTCAAAGCGAGCGCCGCCGCGAAGGACGACAGCACCAGGAATTTGAATGCAGGTGCGTTCATAAATCAACTCCGAGCAAAATCGCGATCGATGCGGGGCGGGCCGCATGAAGATTCTGACCCCCGCATTAGGGATGCGGGGCTCTCGGAAAAAGATGCCAGCATCACCAAGCCGGCGCCGGCGACGAACCAAATGGAGCGCGGAGAGTTTTAAGCAGTAGAGCACATTGAGCTTTCGGATAACAGGAAACAGACGTGAGAGAAATACCTTGCGCGCGGCGGCGTGAGACGCTTAAGATAACGCTTCTTCTCTCGAGGGGTACGAGAGTGCCTAAGGAAAAGCCTAAGGTCAACATTGGGGAAGTAATTCGTTCCTATCGCAGCGATCGTGGCCTGTCACAGGGGGATATTGAAAGGCGCACGGGTCTGCTGAGATGCTATTTGTCGCGCGTCGAGAACGGACACACCGTACCGTCGCTCGAAACGCTGGCGAAGATCGCGGAAGCGATGGAGATCAACCTCGCTGATTTCTTCCCCGGCAGCGACACGCCGCAGGATCGCGAGACGCGGAAGATGCTCGGCGAGCTTTCAGAAGATGAGATTCGCTTCCTGGCGGACATCAAGAAATACAGCACGACTCTTTCGGACGACGACAAGAAACTCGTGTTGGCCATGATTCGCAAGATGGCGACGATCACGCCGCCACCGCCCCGCAAAGCAGCCGCGCGACGCCCCGAATACTAATCGGAAATTTCTGGACATGCACGACCAGGCCTCCGGCGTTGGGTGTGCCTAAACGCCGTCGTAACGCTCGATAAATTGCTCCCGAGTCAGATCGTATCGAATCGTTTCCATACCGTCTTCCGTCCCCTTGCCCGCGAACTGCATGCCGCATTTTTCCATGATGCGGATCGAGGGGGCCAGGCCGGGCAAAGTGGCCGCGACGATTCGGTCGACTGCGAGATTCTGAAATCCCCAACGGATCAACGCGCGGACGGCTTCGGTGCAGAATCCCTGCCGCTGAAACTCCTCGAGAATGCTGTAGCCAATCTCGGCACAGCCTTCGATCGGCGAGCCCTTATAAGCAACGATTCCGAGCAGCGTGCGTGGCTTGCGTCGAATGCAATACCACACACTCCAACCGGCATCCGCGGGCGAGGCTTGTTCGAGAGAATTGAGCGTATATCGCTGGGAGTTTTCATCGTTTAGAGGCGGAGGCCATGAAGACGGCGTCGGTACATCGAGAAGCGCCGCGAAGGTGGCCAAATTCGAGACCTCAGCGCGGACAAGTTCGAGGGTCGCCGCGATCAGTTCGAGACGCGGCGTGGAGAGCGTCAAAGGAGTCGAGCGTTTAGAGGAGTTCACTGAGGAAACTTCACGACGATGATCGCGCGGCGGTTTTGGCACTGAAGGATTTTGGATCGACGATGGCGCGAAAAACGCGCCCGCGCCCGATGATGATTTCGCCCATCCCCGACTCCACTTCAAAGATTAGACGGCGGCCTTCCTGCGAGACCAGGCGCGCCCAGGCGTAGACAAGCGCCCCGACTGGCGCGGCCTTCAGATGATCCACTTCGATTCGCGTGCCGACGGTGATGGTTCCATCCGGCAGGTGCGGCTGGGCCGCGGTGGCCGCGGCCACTTCCATCATACCGATCATCGCGGGTGTGGAGAAAACCGCCGGGAGGCGCGGATCGTATGCCGCGATGGTCCATTCCCTCGGGACGCTTTTTTCCATCCGAAGTTCGACGCCAAGAGGAATCGCAGGATAGTCCGGACGGTCCTTCGAGCTCAACTCGCGGGCTCCCGGCCGTCGAATGCTCGGGGAGTTTCCTTGCATGAGCCCGGAACGACAAAGCTGCGCGTGAGTTCCGCGAAAGTGATACCGAGTTGCGCCCAGAGTCGGCGCTTGAGGCTGCGATAATCCTGCGCGCCGCTGAAGACATCGCGAATGAGATCGCGGAAGGTCGCGCTGTGATTCAGCAGCTGAACCATGCGCGTGGTAACCGCGCCACCGAGGAAGTTTCCGCAGAAAACTTTGCGCGCAATGCGCGCCGCGAATTCGAGATCGGCGGAAACTTCAGCGCGCAGCCGGGCGGGGTACGCCTCCGGCTGATCGGCGATCAGAGATTCGGCGAGCAAATCGCCGGAGCGAATGGCGTAGAAGAGGCCTTCGCCGGTGATCGGATCGACGCAGGCCGCGGCATCGCCGGCCATCGCCCAATTCCTGCCGACGATCTTCCGTCGGCGCAAGGTATTGGCCTCTGGCGACGGCAACACGTGACTATAAAATTGAGCGCCATCGAGCGAAACGTTTTCGTCTCTCAGAAATTGATCGAGATGGCGGCGAAGCGTCTGGCTCGAATTTCGCGCCAACTTTCCGCAAATACCGATGGAGACGTGGTCGGCGCGAGGAAACGACCAGAGATAGCCCTCGAACTCCTTCAAGAATTTAACTTTGATCATTTCGTCTTCGGTGGGGACGAAGTAACCCATCGTCATTTCGAGGTCCGCGGGCTTGAGCGGCGTGGTTCCGGGACAAAGTTGATTGCGGGCGCCGCCGGCGATGACGACGAAATCCACCGATTTGCGCTCGCCACCCGCAACGAGATCAACGCCGCAGCCGGCCGTGTCAATCTGGGTGACGCGCGAACGGATGGCGGTGCATCCGGCGGCCACGGCGCGGTCGAGGAGCAGGCCATTCAAAACCGCACGCGAGTAAACGACGATCGGGCGGCTCATGTGAAAACGAGCACGACGCCCGCCGCTGGAAATCAGCTCCGCGGTGCGCACGATTCTCTTTGGTTGAGGATTATTCAGCAGAAACGGGTAAAGCGAGATGGCTTTGTGAGTGAGGCCGCCGCCGCAGGGCTTTTCCCAGGCGAGATGCTCGTCGTAGACCGTGACGTTGAAGCCCGCCGAGGCCAGCCGCTCGCCGCACATGGTTCCGGCAGGACCGCCGCCAACTATTGCGATGAGTTTCATTCGATGCTCGGGCCCCGGGAAAAATAGCGGAGCTCTTGCGCGGAACCGAAGTATAGCATCAAAAAAGTTGCCACAAGATTGGAGCGCCACGGGGAGTTGTCGAAAGAATCGCGAAGGGCGCGGTGATTTGGAAGGACGCGAAGGCGCTCGCAGGCTGCGTGATACAATTTTCGTTTAGGCGATGAAGGAGCATGCAAGTTGGGTGTGGTGATGAATCGGACGGAGCTCGCGCGCGAAGTGGAAGAGCTGAAGCGCGCCGGGAAGCGAGTCGTCTTTACGAACGGCTGCTTCGATCTGCTCCATCCCGGGCATATTCGGTTGCTGGAACGGGCCAGAGCGCTGGGCGATGCGCTGATCGTGGCAATCAATAGCGATGCCAGCGTTCGCGGCAACAAAGGCGCGAACCGGCCAATCGTTCCTCAGAACGAGCGGGCGGAGGTGCTGGCGGCGCTCGAAGCCGTTGATTACGTGACGATTTTTGACGAGGCGACGCCCGGTGAAATAGTCGCAGCAATCGTGCCGAACATTCTGGTGAAAGGCAGCGACTGGGGACCGAACGAGATTGTGGGGCGCGAAGAAGTGGAGGCTGCGGGCGGGCGTGTTGTTTTGATGCCGCTCGAGCCGGGTTATTCGACGACGGGGCTGATTGAACGAGTTCGACGTTTGAGTGAATGATACTGCCCCTGGTTGCTGAGCTGTTGTCCCGCGTGGGACGCCGGCCTGCCGTGGAAGCGTGTCTCGATGCGCTGCGCCGCGGGCCGGGAGAAGTGTGCCTGGCCGGCCTCACCGACCCGGCAAAAAGCATCGTTGCGGCATATACCGCCGCGTCACTCGCGCGTCCGGTCTTGATTTTGGTCGAGTCGAACCGGCGGGCGGAAGAATTCCTCGAGCCGGTGCGATATTTCTTCCAGGCTTTCGCGCGAAAACCTTCAAGCCGCGTGGTTGTGCTGCCGTCGCAAGAGGTTTCGCCGTACGAAGGACGATCGCCGCACGCCGAAATTTCGGAAGCGCGCGCATCGGCGCTGTGGCGGATCGCGGCGGGCGAGGCGGACATTATCGTTGCGCCGGTGGAATCGGCGATCGTGCGGCTGCGCGATAGCGGCTTTTATCAGAGTCTCGCGTCGCAACTCGCGCGCGATCAGCACCTACCGCAGCACGAATTCCTCAGTCATTTGGCCAGCGTCGGATACGAACGCACCGAGACAGTCGAAGCGCCGGGACAATTTTCCGTCCGCGGTGGAATCGTGGATGTGTTCTCGCCGGAGACGAGCGCGCCGGTGCGCCTCGAATTCTTCGGCGATACGCTCGAATCACTCCGCGAATTCGACCCCAATACGCAACGATCGATGCGCCCGCTCGAGCACCTGACGCTTCTTCCGCTAACGGATTATCCACGGCTAACCGAAATGCTCGAACGATTTCAGGTTTCAGCGGATTCGGCGCGCCCGGATGAAGGGTTGCCCGCGAGTTTTTATCCCGGCTGGGAATTTCATCCGGCCTCGGTCGAAGACGCGAAATCGAGCTTGCTGGAACTCGCGGGGAACGCGGTGATACTGGAGGATGAGCCCGAGTCTCTGCGACAGACGCTCGCGATGTTGCGCGAAACGCTTGCGGCGGAATTCGAAGAGGCCGGCGGCTCCGCAGCGCCACCCGAGCGATATTTTCTGACGCCGGAAGAATGGGACGCCGCGCGCTCTGCACGAGCGCGGATGGGGCTGGAACATCTCGCGCTCGAAGGCGAGGGGCGGCCCTACCTGCTGCAATCGCAGCCGACGGTGCGCTATCACGGAAACGTGCCGGCCTTTATGGCTGAGGTGCGAAATCATTTGGACCGCGGCGAGCAGGTTCTGGTTTGCGTAGCGAGCACGGGCGAAGCCGAGCGGCTTGCCGACATCTGCCACGAGCACGAATTGCCGTTCCGACTGGGGGATGTGGATGAAAGCGCGACGGGGACGCGGCTGGCCGAGGAGAGCAGCGGAGGAACGATTCCGGCGCTGGTTTTGTTGAAAGCGCCGCTTACTGACGGAGTCATCTTTCCGGAATCGAAGCTGGTCGTTTACGGCAGCGGCGATCTCTTCGAGTCTCTGCCCGGGCCCGCGAGAGCGCGCCCGCGGCCCAAGGCCGCCACGTTTTTCAGTGATCTTTCCGATCTGAAGCATGGCGATTTCGTCGTGCACGTGGACCACGGAATCGGGCAATTTGAGGGCTTGCGGCAACTGGCGGTGGACGGAGCGCAAGGAGAGTTCATGCTGCTGCGCTACGCCGAAGACGCGCGGCTCTATGTACCTCTTGCGCGAGTGGATCTCGTGCAGAAATATCAATCGCTTGGTGGCGCGACGCCGCAGTTGGATCGGCTCGGGACAAACATTTGGGAAACGCGAAAGGCTCGGGTCAGGAAATCTGTAGGAGACATGGCGCAACAGCTCCTGGCGCTCTATGCCGAGAGAAAGTCGGCCCCCGGACATGCGTACCCGATTGACACGCAGTGGCAAAAGGGGTTTGAGGATGCCTTCGAATTTCAGGAAACGCCCGATCAGGCCAAGGCCATCGACGATGTAAAGCGCGATTTGGAGTCGGGGGAGCCGATGGAACGCCTTCTGTGCGGCGATGTCGGCTACGGCAAGACGGAAGTGGCCATGCGCGCTGCGTTCAAAGTAGTGTCGGATTCGCGGCAAGTTGCGGTGCTCGCGCCGACGACGGTCCTCGCGTTTCAGCATTACGAGACGTTCCGCCGGCGATTCGCCGCCTTCCCGATTCGAATTGAGATGCTCAGCCGTTTCCGAACGCGGAAGGAGCAGAACCAAACGCTTCAGGAGCTGGAAGCGGGGAAAGTGGACATCGTCGTGGGGACACATCGTTTGCTGTCGCGCGACGTCAAGTTCAATTCTCTCGGGCTGCTGGTGGTAGATGAAGAGCAGCGATTTGGCGTGGCACATAAAGAACGAATCAAGGAAATGCGGAAGAATGTGGACGTGCTGTCGATGTCGGCGACGCCCATTCCGCGGACGCTGCATATGTCGCTGATCGGGCTGCGGGATATGTCGGTGATTGAGACGCCGCCGAGGGACCGGCTGGCGATTCAAACGGTGGTGGCGCCGTTTTCGGAGGCGATTGTGAAGCGCGCGATCGAGCACGAACTCGAACGTGGCGGGCAGGTGTTCTTCGTCCACAATCGCGTGGAATCGATTGCCTCGGTGGCCTCGTTGGTGCAGCGGCTGGTGCCGAAAGCACGCGTCATAATCGGCCATGGGCAGATGAATGAATCGGCGCTCGAGAAAGTAATGTTGCAATTTGTCCGCGGCGATGCAGACGTGCTGGTGAGCACGACGATCATCGAGAACGGGCTCGATATTCCGCGGGCGAATACGATTTTGATTAATCGGGCGGACAAGCTCGGACTGGCGGAGCTTTATCAGCTTCGCGGACGTGTAGGCCGGTCGAACCAGCATGCCTATGCCTATCTTCTCGTGCCTCCGGAAGGATCGCTTTCGGCGATTGCGCGGCAGCGGCTGGCTGCGCTCAAGGAATTCAGCGATCTCGGCGCGGGATTCCGAATCGCAGCGCTCGATCTCGAGCTCCGCGGCGCGGGAAATTTGCTCGGGCGCGAGCAGCACGGTCAAATCGCGTCGGTGGGATTCGATTTATTCTGCCGCCTGCTGGAACGCGCCGTGGCGGAGAAGAAGGGGGAGGCGGTTGTGCCGGAGCGCCGCGCGACGCTGAACCTCGGGCAGGACATCCGAATTCCCGCCGGATACATAGAAAGCGAAAATCTCCGCTTGAGCATCTATAAGCGTATAGCCGGCGTCTCGAATGAAAAGGAACGCGAAGAGGTGGAGCGCGAGCTGGCCGATCGATTCGGCCCGCCGCCAAAGGCCGTCGAGAATCTGCTCGATTACGCGGTACTCAAGGCTCTGGCGGAAAGCCTGTTGGTCGCGTCGATTGAAAGGCGCGGGGACCAGGTAGCCGTAAAGTTTTACGAGGAGACGCCGGTGACGCCGGAGAAATTGGTGCGTGTGATTCGAGACCGGCGCGGAATGAAGCTGGATCCAAGCGGTGTGCTCTGGTTCGATTGGAAGAGCAATGGCGATGGAGTTTCGGAGGCCAGCCGAAAGGTATTGCTGCAATTACAACCGAAGCGGTAAACTTTCTGGCCAGGACAATTGAAATGAAATTTGCTCGAATTGCGATTCTGATTTTTGCGGCGGGGAGCGTCGCGTCAAGCGTGCCGCAGGCGCACGGCCAGGTGAAACCGACGACGGCTACGCCGGCAACGAATGCCAAAGACCCGAAGGATGTGGACATCAAGTCTTCGGGCAATGGCCGCGTCATCGAAGAAATCGTGGCGCGCGTGAACAACGAAATCATCACCTATTCCGCGTATCAGAAGGCCGAGGGCGAGCTGCATCAGGAAGTGCAGCAGGACTGTCAGGGATGCGCCCAGGACCGCATGAACACCATGTTCGAGGATCGACAGAAAAATCTTCTGCGCGATCAAATTGATCAGTCGCTCCTGGAGCAGCGCGCGAAGGATTTGGGAATCAACGTCGAGCCGGACGTGATCAAGCGGCTCGACCAGGTGCGTTTGCAAAATAATTTTCCGTCGATGGAAGCGCTGCAGAAGGCAGTGGAAGAGCAGGGGCTCTCCTGGGAGGATTACAAGGCGAATTTCCGCAATCAATTGATGACGCAAGAAGTGATTCGCCGCGAAGTGGGATCGCGAGTGGACATCGGCCACGATGACGTTCAGAAATACTACGACGCGCACAAAGAGGAATTCGTGCGGCCCGAACAGGTGGTGCTCGCGGATATTTTTCTGAGCACGGAAGGAAAGACGCCGGAGCAGGTGGAGGCGATCAAGAAGAAGGCCGACGATTTGCTGGCGCGGCTCAAGAAGGGCGACGACTTCGGGGAACTGGCGAAGCGCAATTCCGAAGGCCCGACGGCTCACGATGGCGGTGACCTTGGCTCGTTTGAGCGGGGACAACTCTCCAGGCAGCTCGAGGACACGGTTTTTGCGATGCAGAAGAATCAGCTTTCCGATGTCATTCAGACGAAGACGGGCTTTGAAATCCTGAAAGTGGAGCAGCATTTCGAGGCTGGGCTGCAGCCGATCGAAAAGGTTGATCAGGAGATTGAGAACCGCATCTATGCCGAACGGATGCAGCCGATTCTGCGCAACTATCTTGGCGAACTGCGCGAAGAAAGCTACGTGATCGTTAAGCCCGGGTTCGTTGACTCGGCCGCCGTTGCGACCAACACGGGAATCAAGGAAGTGACGCCGACGCCGGACACTCCGGACAAGAAATTGTCGAAGAAGGCGAAAAAGGCGGCCACGAGCCAGTGAAGGCGCTGTTTATTGCGGATCTAAAAGACGGCCAGGCCGTCGCGTCGTTCTTCCTCATTTCATCGAAAGAAATCCGGACATCGTCGCGAACAGGCAAGTCGTGGCTTCAGCTCGAGCTGTCTGACCGCACGGGCCGGGTTAGCGGGAAGATGTGGGACAACTTCGCCGACGCGGCGGCTCGGTGCGACCGTGACGCGATCGTGAAAGTGCAGGGGCGCGCGAAAATTTACAACGACCAAATCGAGCTGACGATTGAGCTGATTCTTCCGGCACAAGAAGGCGACTACGACATCCGTGATTTCCTCCCGCACACAAAAGAAGACGTCGAAAAACTGTACGCGCGGCTGCGAGAAGCCATCGCGGCAGTGAAAGATCCGTGCTTGAAGAATTTGCTTTCGAGCGTCGTCGACGACGCGGCGATCGCGCCCAAACTCAAGCGCGCGCCTGCGGCGACGACGATGCACCACGCGTTTATCGGCGGACTGCTCGAGCACATCGTAAGCGTAATTGGATTGATGGAACGCGTGACGGACCATTATCCTGAGCTGGACCGCGATCTCTTGCTCACGGGCGTCGTCTTGCACGATATCGGCAAGACAGAGGAATTGAGCTACGCACGCGGATTCGGATATACAACCGAAGGCCAGCTTCTCGGTCACATTGCGCTGGGCCTGGCACTGGTGCGGCGCAAGATCGAGTCGATTCCGGATTTTCCGCGGCCGCTGGCCGTGCTCGTCGAGCACTTGATCCTGAGCCATCACGGCACGCATGAATTCGGATCGCCGCAGTTGCCGCAGTTTCGCGAGGCGGTCGTGCTGCACTATCTCGACGACCTGGATTCGAAGATGGCGGCGATGCGTGCGACACTGGAAGGTACGGGCGGCGAGGATGAATGGTCGGACCGAAATCCGTCGCTGCGCCGGCAATTATTGCGTACGGCCGATTTTCTATGCGTTGAACCGGCGCAGAAGCCCGAGGCGGCGAAAGCGACGACGCCGGTGGCGGATGCGCAAAAATCGCTCGCTTGGAAGAAATGAGCTGTGGCCAGCGCGACAAAACTCGAGACGAAGAACGGCAAGGCCACCACGCCGGGCGTCGCGCCGCGGCGTTCATTGCTGGATCTTGCGCCGCTCGAGCTCGATTGCATGAACACGCTGTGGCCGATTGGTGAGGGAACAGTGCGCGAAATTCGCGACCTTCTAGCCCCGCGGCGTCCGCGCGCGTACACCACCATTATGACGATCATGGATCGGCTCGCGCGAAAAGGCGTGGTCGAGCGGCGAAAATCGGGGCGCGCATATATTTACCGCCCGAATCTCAGCGCCGAAGACGCGCGGAAGCAGGCGCTCGTTCAGGTTGTTGAGAATTTTTTTGGCGGCTCGAATGAAGCTGCGGCGGCCTACCTCCAGGGCGCAAGGAGCGCCGCGGCGGAGTCCATTACCGTGGAAGAACCAGCTGCCGAGCGCGCCTTCGCGGCGAAGGCTGCTGCGGCCGGCGTTTCCGGCTCACCCGTGCGTGGAGATTTCGCGCGACCCGATTTGCAGCCAGTGGCCGTGGCGCCCGGCGCTGCAGCGATTCGCACTACGGATGAATCGGAGACGGACGAACCGGCTCGCATCGACGAGACCCTGCTCTGAGCCTTGCCATGCTTCCCACCGAATTGAAAATCCGCGATCTTGCGATTCGGCCCGCGACGATTCTCGCGCCGATGGCCGGAGTCACTGATACCGTTTTCCGCTGCGTGATTCGAGAACTGGGCGGTTGCGGGCTCATCATGACGGAATTTACGAGCGCTGAAGGCCTGACTCGGAGCGCCGCGCGCACCATGCGTTATCTTTTCTTCGAAGAGAACGAACATCCGATCGCGGCGCAACTTTTTGGCGCGGACCCCGCGGTAATGGCTGCTGCCGCGGCGATGACGGAGGATCTCGGGTTCGATCATGTGGACATCAACCTCGGATGTCCCGCGAAAAAAGTTGTGAAATGCGGCGGCTCCGGACTTTTGCGCGATCTCGATCTTCTG
>DASPVY010000272.1:0-7141 GCA_035622115.1 Candidatus Acidiferrales bacterium | reverse complement strand
AGCCATAGCCATACGCTAGACTGCCCGTGAACAATGCCTGCGCGAGTGCGCTCTCATTTCTTGCGGAATTTCGCCGCTTTTATTCTTCTCCTCCTCGGCACGTGTTTCCTGGTGGCCTGGTGGATGATCTGGCGCCCTTTGCCCACGCTCGATGGCGCCACCGAGCTGCCGGAGCTGAAATCGCCGGTAAATGTGGACCGGGACACCTGGGGCATACCCTGGATTCAGGCCGATTCGCTTGAGGATCTCGTCACGGCGCAAGGATACGTCGTGGCGCAGGACCGCCTTTGGCAGATGGATCTGCTCCGCCGCGCGGCCGCCGGCGAGCTTTCCGAAATATTCGGCAGAGTCGCGCTCGAAGCCGATCGCGAAAACCGCAAGCTCGGACTTCGTGAAGCTGCCGAAGCCGCTCAGGGGCGGATGGATCCGCAGTCGCGCGGCATCCTGGAAGCCTACGCCAAGGGAGTGAATCGCTATATCGACGATCGGCGCGGCCGGTTGCCGATCGAATTCACTTTACTTCACTACGAGCCGCGGACTTGGACCCCGGCTGACACGTTTCTAATTAGCGCATACATGTGGAAGGTGCTCACCACCACCTGGAAAGCGAAACTCAATCGCGCGCGCATAACCGCGCTGGTGGGCCCGGAGAAGGCTCGCGATCTGTTCGTCGTTGATTCACCGCTTGATCACTACATCGTGGGCGCTCCGGATATCGGAAGCAAGGTCGCCATGATGCCCTCGCGCAATATTCTCGATGACCCCTTGCCGCAGTTTCACGGGGGGTGGCTTGGAGATTTGGGGCTGACGCCGGAAGCCTTTGAGTGGAACACGGCCGCCGCTTTCCTCACTCAGTTCGAGGAACAAACTTCCGCGACGCTTGGAAGCAATAATTTCGTCGTGAACGGCAAGCACACGGCTTCCGGACAGCCGATTTTGGCGAACGACACGCACTTGGCGTTCAGCATGCCGGGAATTTGGTACATCATCCATCTGACCGCGCCGGGATGGAATGTCGAGGGCTTCACATTTCCCGGCTCTCCGCTGATTATCATCGGCCACAACGATTCGATCGCCTGGGGATTCACAAATAGCAATGCGTCCGTGCAAGATCTCTACGCGGAAACGCTGAATCCCTCGAATCCGCTCGAGTATCAGGCGAACGGCTATTGGGTTACGGCGAAAACTCGCCGCGAAGTCATTCACGTAAAAGGTGAGGGCGACGATATTCTCGACGTCATCCTCACCCGGCACGGTCCGATCGTTGATCAGGACCCGCCGGGACCGAACGCGCATGCTTACGCGCTCCGCTGGACGGCTACGGAGCCGGGCGCGCTCGATTTTTCCTATCCGCTGCTCGGCCAAGCAACGAATTTTTCCGAATTTCTTCAGATTCTCCACAAGATTCCGGGGCCTGGGCAAAACGCTGTCTACGCAGATCGAAATGGCAATATTGGCTTCGCGATCGGCGCGTGGATTCCCATTCGGAAGAATGGGACGGGCGCACTTCCCGTCGACGGAGCGACCGACCAATACGAGTGGACCGGATACGTTCCACCCGACGAATTACCCAAAGTTTTGAATCCCGAAGGCGGCATCATCGCCACAGCCAACGCCCGGACCATCGGCCCGGCGTACAAATATTTCATCACCGATCGATGGACCGGGCCGGAGCGCACCGCCCGGCTTTACGAGCTTCTGACCGGCCGGAAAGATTTGCGTCCCGCCGATGCCAATACCATCCAAAACGACATTCTGAGTCTGCCGGACAAATTTCTGGCGCGGCAACTGGCGGATTCCAGCGGCCAGGCTAAGCCCAGCGATCCGCGCACGAAAACGCTCATTGATAAATTGGGTTCTTGGGATTACCGCGCATCGGCGGATTCCGTGGAGACGTCGTTCGTTGAATACACGCGTCACGAGCTTTTCGGAAATCTCCTGCGGCCGTATCTCGTCGGCGATCCGAGCCAGTACGAGCTTTGGGAGCCCGCGAGCGAATACAACGAAGTGTGGTGGCGCGACAAAATTTTCCTTACGAACCTGCTGATCGACCGTCCGGCAGCCTGGCTGCCCGAAGAATTCAAGAGCTACGACGATTTGCTGATGGCCAGCGCCGATCAAGCCGTGCAAACAATGGCGGCGGCGACTCCCGACGGCGATCCCTTGCACGCGACCTGGGGAAAGCTGCATCCGCTCGAGATGTATCATCCGCTTGGCCGCTCCGGTTGGCTCCAGCGATTTCTCAGCATCGGTCCAGTCGAAGAGGGCGGCACACTCGACACGGTGAAAGCGATGGGCTACCGTCACGGGCCTGCCATGCGCTTCGTCGCCGATCTTTCAGACTTCGATCAATCCCTGATGGAAATCCCGGCCGGCGAATCGGGCCAATACGCGAGCCCGCACTACCGCGATCAGTTTCCCGAGTGGTATGCGGGCCGGGGAATTCCCGCGCCGTTCAGCGCTGCGGCCGAGGCTCGTATCCAGGTTCATCATCTGAAGTTGGTTCCGTAGCCGAACGCATTCCATTGAGAATCGCTGCGATCGCGTATGCCCGAACTCCCTGAAGTTGAAGCCGTAGCGGTCGCCCTAAGGCCGCTCGTTCGCGGCGCCTCCATTCTTCGTTGCCGGGTGATCCATCCGATTGCGGTTCGTCCGACAACGGGTCGCGGGGCAAACGCGGCGGCACGGCGAATCGTCGCGCGACTCCGCGGCCGGACAATCCTAAACGTTGAACGCCGCGGAAAATATCTACTGTTGCCTCTGGATCGCGGATTCATCGTGATGCATTTTCGACTCGATGGACAGCTGGTGTGGTTCGATTCGCGGAAGATCACAGGTCATGTGGACGTCGCGCTTGAAACGAATCGCGGCACGCTCGGGTTCTTGGATCGCCGTCACTTCGGCCGCGTCTACTGGTATCAAGATCTCAAGGATGCGATAGGCGTGAATCAACTGGGTGTGGATCCGCTCGCAAACGAATTCACAGCCGCGCGTTTGGCGGGCCTTCTCTCGTCAAGCCGCCGCCCGCTCAAAGAATTTCTTCTCGATCAAACTCGAATCGCGGGAATTGGGAACATTTATTCGAGCGAGGCCCTATGGCGAGCGCAGCTTGACCCGCGAAAGCCTGCCAACCGCGTGAGCCAACCCGAAACCTCACGACTGCATAACGCCATTGTTGACGTTCTGCGTCGTGCGCTAGAATGCTGTCTCCATCCGGCGCCCGACTTTCGCAATCCGGATTGGTGGTTTCAGGGGCTCGAAGCGATCTTGCGGGTGTACGATCGCGAAGGTCTCGGGTGCCGCCGGTGCGCCGCAAAGGTTCGGCGAATCGAGCAGGGCGGCCGATCGACGTTCGCGTGTTTGCGATGCCAGCGATGAAGGGCGCATCGGGTGATTGAAGTTTTCGCGTCCCGGGACACACTGAGGCAATTGTGAGCCCGACAGCCAACAAACCGGTTGAGCCGGGAAAAAAGGGCGACTTCGAACGCTCGCTTGGGCGTCTCGAAGAAGTCGTGAAGCGTCTCGAAAGCGCCGATCTTTCGCTCGACGAAGCCATGAAGCTCTTTGAAGAAGGCGTGACGCTCTCGCACGAATGCCAGAAGCAACTCGAACAGGCCGAAGGCCGCATTGAAATCCTGCTCAAGAAAACCGGCGGCAAAATTGAAGCCCAGCCTTTTGAGACGGATGAAAAAGGCTCGTAGTGGCGGCCCATCGCCCGCTGGCCATTTCAAATCTTCGTGAATCAATCCACGGAATGAAACTTCCCGACTTCTTCGAATCGGATCGCGCAGCGGTCGACTCCGCTCTCGAGAGGTTTCTGCCAGCCCCGGGAACGCCGCCTCAGTCAATTCACGAAGCGATGCGATACAGCCTTTTCGCGGGCGGAAAGCGCCTGCGGCCGGTGTTGTGCCTTGAATCGGCGCGCATGTTTGCCGATCCGCCGGATGCGGCTTTCCCCGCGGCTTGCGCGATCGAATTCATTCACACGTATTCGCTAATTCATGACGATCTGCCGGCGCTCGACAACGACGACCTTCGGCGCGGCAAGCCCACGTGCCACAAGAAATTTGGCGATGCCATCGGCATTCTGGCGGGCGACGCGCTTCTGACCCTGGCGTTCGAGACGCTGTCGAAATCTCGCGTCGAACCGAGCCGCGGTGTCCGCCTGGTTTCGGAAGTTGCCCAGGCAGCGGGGACCGTTCGCGGAATGGTGGGAGGACAAGTCGCGGATCTCGAGGCGGAGCGCCAAGCCGTCGGACTTGAGGCGCTCGAGTACATTCACCGCTCGAAAACAGCGGCGTTAATTCGAGCTGCGATCGTCTCGGGCGCGATCGCCGGCGGCGCAGCCGACAGCGAAATTGACCGCCTGCGCAATTTTGGCGAGTACATCGGCTGGGCGTTCCAGGTCGTTGACGACATACTCGATGTCGAAGAATCCTCGGCGGCGCTGGGCAAGACCGCGGGCAAGGATCAGGCACAGCAGAAGGCTACGTATCCGGCTCTGATGGGCCTGGAAAAATCGCGCGCAAAAGCAAACGAGCTCGAAGGGAAGGCCATTTCCGAATTGAGTTCTTTTGGCGGGAGAGCCGAGCGCTTGCGGCAGCTTGCTGAATTTCTGGTTGCTCGCCGCGCGTAACGCCTTGAAACCGCGCGCTCCCAAAATTCGACTGGACGTCTTGCTGGTCGGACGTGGCCTCGCTTCTTCGCGCCAGCGCGCGCAAGCGCTGCTTCTTGCAGGAAATGTCATCGTCAATGGTCAGCCCGCGAGCAAGCCCGGCGCGCTCATCGCGGAGGACGCCGAAATTCGCGTCTCCGGCGAGGCGATTCCCTATTCCAGTCGCGGCGGCCTGAAGCTCGAAGGTGCGCTCGAAGATTTCCATCTCTCTCCTGCTGGAAAAATCTGCCTGGATGCCGGCAGTTCCGCCGGCGGGTTTACCGATTGCTTGCTTCAGCGCGGAGCAGCGCGTGTCTATGCGGTTGACGTGAACGTGAAGCAGCTCGACTGGAAGCTGACTCGCGATGCACGCGTTGTTCCCATCGAGTGCAACGTTCGTTACCTCAAGCCCGAACAGATTCCGGAATCGATCGATATCGTCGTAATCGATCTATCCTTCATCTCGGTGGCCAAAGTGCTCCCCGCGATCGCTGCCGTCGCTCGCCCCGGCGCGGATTTTTTGATCCTGATCAAGCCGCAGTTCGAATTGGAGCGCGCCGACATTGGAAAAGGCGGAATCGTGCGCGATCCCGCGCTGCACCAGCGGGCGATCGAACGCGTGACCAATACAGCTCTCGAACATGATCTAGAGCCTGCGGGCGTGCACCCAAGCCGCGTGCCGGGCGCCGAAGGCAACCTCGAGTTTTTTCTCCACGCCGTCCACAAGCCCTCTAGTACAATCGCCGCCGGACGAAAATGATCCGCGCCGTCGGCATCATTTGCAAGCGACGCCAGGAAGATTTGTGCTCGGTGGTGCCACCGCTCGTCGAATGGCTCCGCGAGCGCAAGTTGGAAGTCTTTCTGGACGAGAGCGCTGCGGCGTCGTGCAGCACGCTTGAAGCAGCGGCCACCGAAGAAATGCTGGTGACGCGGTCCGATCTCGTCATCGTGCTCGGCGGCGACGGCACGCTTCTGGCCGCCGCTCGGCTGCTGCAGAATCGCGAAGTTCCGATTCTTCCCGTAAATCTCGGATCGCTCGGATTTATGACCAGCGTGACGCTGGAAGAACTCTACCCTCTGCTCGAGCAAACCCTCGCCGGCACGCATCGCGTGAGCGAACGCATGACGCTTCAAGCGGAAGTATTTCGCCAGGGTTCGGCCACGCACGTCCAACGCGCGCTGAATGACGCCGTGGTCAATCAAGCCGCGCTCGCTCGGCTGATGGAATTTAACGTCCATGTGGGCGGCAGCCATGTGGGCAGGTACCGAGCCGATGGATTGATCATCGCCACGCCCACCGGCTCGACCGCCTATTCGCTCGCGGCCGGGGGCCCAATCGTTCATCCTGATATTCACGCGTTTGTGATAACGCCGATCTGCCCGCATATGCTGACGAATCGTCCCCTAGTCGTGCCGGACGCCTCTCGAATCGAAGTTGCGTTCACTCATGAAGGCGAACCGGTGCACATTACTCTCGATGGACAGGTTGGAATTCAGCTCGAACGGGACGATCGGATCGTGATTACCAAGTCGCCGAATCGCGTGCTTCTCGTTCAGTCGCCGAAAAAGTCTTATTTTGAAGTTCTGCGGAGCAAACTGCGCTGGGGTGAACAGTAGAACTGGATTGTGCGTCGCGCCGTGCGAATGTCACTCGCCGCGAATCAGATCGTCGCGGGATTCCCGCTTGCGAATTACCCGCGCGCGCCGGCCTTGCACGAGGACCTCCTCCGGTCTCGGCCGTGAATTGTAGTTGCTGGCTTCTACCTGGCCGTACGCGCCCGCTCCCCACAATGCCAGCACATCTCCCGCGCGCACTTGCTCGATCGGCCAATCGTGAAGGAAGCAGTCGCCGCTTTCGCAAACGGGGCCAACGATATCGGCGCGAATAATTCTCGCTCGATTGTTTGCTCGGCGAACCACCGTGATCGGATGCACGGCGCCATAAAGCGGGGGGCGGATAAAATCGTTCATCGCCGCGTCCACGATCACGAAGAATTTGCCGCGAGTCCATTTCGTGTAAATCACGCGCATCAGCAGCACGCCGGTTGGGCCGACGATGGACCGTCCGGGCTCCAACAATACGCGGCATCCAAGCGGGGCTAGCTCTCGCGCGATCACCCGGCCATAGTTCGATATCGTCGGTTGCTTCTCGGTCGTGTATCGGATTCCCAGCCCGCCGCCGACGTCGATGTAGGTCAAGTGGATTCCGTCGCGACGTAGCTCGCGGACGCATCTTGCCATCCGTTCAGCCTCGAGCCGCACTGCCTTGAGGTCCACGATCTGCGAGCCAATGTGCGCGCTGATTCCCTTCCACTCAATCCACTTCAAATCGCGGTGTTTCCGGTAGAGGCGATGGGCGTCCGGCCAATCGAGTCCGAATTTATGATGATGCCGGCCGGTCGCAATGTGGCGATGAGTGTTTGCTTCGACGTCCGGATTGACGCGGATTGCCGCCGGCGCGCGCCATTTTGCCCGCGCCGCCTCGCT
>DASPVY010000271.1:0-3650 GCA_035622115.1 Candidatus Acidiferrales bacterium | reverse complement strand
CCCGCAAGCCACCAGCGCGCGAAGCACAGCAGGAACATTCGCTCCGAGCACGCCAAACGACGCGCGCGCGAAAACCGGGAAGGGAATTCCATATTTCGCGCCCGCATGCGCATTCAGCAGCATGGGAATCAGAACGATCACATTGCCGAGGAATACGGTGAAGATCGCCTGCTTCCAATTCATTCCACCCGCGATCATTCCGCTCGCGAGCATGTACGTCGGGATATTCACGCTCATCGCCACCCACAGCGCGGCGTAGTTGTAGGTGCCCCAGCTGCGTCGCTCGAGCGGGATCGCGGCGAGATCCTTGTTCCAGAGCCAGCTTCTCTGTTTCGGCGCGCCCGGTTCACCGGCGCTCGGAACGGATGCACCCATCGCGATCATCTCCGCCGTGAAGAGAAAATGCAGTGGCGCGCTTATATCGCGGACGCCGAAGCGAGAGCAAGCGAAATGCTTGCAGCGCTTCCACCGCGACGATCGCACACGCGGCGCCCGCGCCGTCGTCCACCGGTTTGACAGTATCCGCGCGCGCTTGCTAGCCTCGCGGCCATGTCGGCTGAGACCCGGAATGGAGCCGCAATCGAGTTTCGTGATGTCAGTTTTTCTCCCGCGGGCGGGCCAAACACTTTGGATCACCTGGCGCTGGCGATTCGCGACGGAGAAACATTCGTATTGCTCGGGCGCAGCGGTTCCGGCAAGACCACGGCACTGCGCCTGATCAATCGTCTCCTCGAACCTACCAACGGAAGCGTGTTCGTTGAAGGCCGCTCGACGCTCGATTGGCCGCCAATTCCTCTGCGCCGCCGGATCGGTTACGTCATTCAAGACGCCGGACTGTTTCCGCACTTCACAGTCGAACGGAACATCGGACTCGTGCCCTGGTTGGATCAATGGCCCGCCAATCGCCGGCGCGCGCGCGTGATGGAATTGCTGCAGATGATTGGGCTGGATCCCCAACAGTTCGCGCAGCGATATCCGCATGAGCTTTCCGGCGGCCAGCGCCAGCGAGTAGGCGTCGCACGGGCCCTCGCTGCCGACCCGCCGATTCTTCTTATGGACGAACCGTTTGGCGCGCTCGATCCCCTTACCCGCGGCGAGATGCAACGCGAATTTATTGAATTGCAAAAGCGCCTGCGAAAAACCGTGGTCTTCGTGACTCACGATACGCGCGAAGCCTTATTTCTCGGCTCGCGCATCGCCTTTCTCGAAGCCGGGCGCTTGATGGGCGTCTACACGCCCCAGGAATTTCTGCAGGCGAAAGAACCGGTGGCGGCAGCATATCTCAATGAATTTCGGATGGGCAGCGCGTCGGAATAGTCATCGAGCCAGGGGAATCCTATGAATTTTCTTCATTACATCATCCGCAACCGCGACCAAGTCGCTGCGGCCACGCTCGAACATTTATGGCTCGTCGGAGCGGCAATGTTCCTCGCCGTGCTGATCGGTGTTCCGCTTGGGATTGTCGTGGCCCGGCGCCCGTGGCTCGGTAAGCCCATCCTCGGAACGGCGAACGTCGCCGAGACGATTCCCAGCCTTGCGCTCTTCGGATTTCTCCTGCCGGTTCCCTGGCTGGGCGATCGCGCCGATCGCCTGGCTATCGCCGCGCTCGCGCTTTACGCGCTTCTGCCCATCATTCGAAATACGGCGACTGGAATTTCCGGCGTCGATCACAAAGTCCGCGAGGCTGCTCGCGCGATGGGCATGACGGACAATCAGATCCTCATTCACGTCGAGTTGCCCCTCGCCTTTTCCTACCTGCTCGCGGGCGTCCGCGTTGCAGCCGTGTTGACCATCGCGATCGCCACGATCGCTGCCGCCATCGGGGCCGGAGGGCTCGGCGAATTTATTTTCCGCGGCCTCGCGATGGTAAACGATCAGGTGATTCTTGCGGGAGCAATTCCTGCCGCCGCGCTCGCGCTCATCGCTGATTTGTTTCTTGGCATGCTCGAGCGGCGTTTTCGCTTCGCGCAATAGTTGGGAGCGCGCCCCTGATGAAGGATTTTCGTCTCGCGGCTGCTGCGACGATTTCTGCGATGCTCGCGCTGGCGTCATGCGCCAAAGCGCGTCGCGACGAATTCGTCGTGGGCTCGAAGAATTTCACCGAGCAGGCCATTCTCGGCGAATTGATTGCCCAACATCTGGAAGCGCATACCCATTTGCACGTTGTTCGCCGCTTCTACCTCAACGGAACGTATATTTGCCAGCAGGCGCTGCTTGCCGGCCGCATCGACACGTATGTCGAATACACCGGCACAGCGCTGACGGCCATTTTGAAGGAACCCCCGATCACGGATCGCGCCGCGGCATTCGAGCGCGTCCACGACGGGTACGCCGAGCGATTTAATCTCGTCGTCATGCCGCCGTTGGGATTCAACAACACATTCGCGATCGTCGTGCGCGGCCCAGACGCACGGCGTCTCGGGATTCGCACGTTGTCTCAAGCCGTGCCGTTCACGCCCCAATGGCGCGCGGGATTTGGCTACGAGTTCATGGAGCGTCCGGATGGATATGCAGGTCTTGCCGCAACGTATGGCCTGCGTTTCGCGTCCCCTCCGCGCATCATGGATTTGGGCCTCCTTTATCGCGCGCTCCTCGAGAAACAAGTCGACATCGTTGCCGGGAATTCAACGGACGGATTGCTCGCGGCGCGCGATCTGTCCATCCTCGAAGACGACAAACACTATTTCCCGCCATACGAAGCGGTTCCGATCGTGCGATCGCGCGCCCTGGAGGCGCACCCGGAAGCGCGCGCTGCGCTACTTGAGTTGGCTGGGAAAATTACCGACCACGAAATGCAGCAAATGAACTATGCCGTCGATGGCCAGCGTCGCGATGCAGCGGACGTTGTTCGCGAATTTCTGCATGGCAAGGGGCTCGACTAACCTGCCGCAGCGGCGGTGCCGCGCATCATAGGTTAAGATGTGCGGCACGCAGCTGCGGGAAACTTTGCCGCGGATTAAGGGTTTTAGAGACTGGGCTGGCATGCGCTTGCTCGTTCGGCCGGTGGAAGAGAAGGAGCTTCGCGCGTGTGGCGCGACATCGTCATGGTGGGTGTACACGGGAGAAACGATCATGAGGAACTTTCGAATTGCTCTTTCCGCGCTTCTATTCTCATGGCTCGCTGTGGCGGGCCTTGCTTCTACGGCGCGAGCCGATGACGATCCACCAAGCCGCGTCGCCCGCCTGAATTACCTGCAAGGCTCAGTTTCCTTCGAGCCGAGCGGCGAGCAGGATTGGGTTACTCCCGAAATCAACCGGCCGATGACGACCGGCGACCGTCTGTGGGCCGACAAAGAATCGCGTGCCGAGCTGCACATCGGTTCGACCGCCATCCGCATTGACCAGAACACGGGCATTAATTTCCTCGAGCTGAACGACGATGCTGTCCAGCTTCAGCTATCCGAGGGCACCGTGCTGATCCGGCTGCGCCATCTCGATGACAATCAAACTTTCGAAGTTGACGCACCGAACCTGGCCGTAACGTTATTGCGCATCGGCGAATACCGGATTGATACCAATGAGAACGGCGATGAAACTGTGGTCAGCGTGTTCACCGGCCAGGCACAGGCCAGCGGCGGCGGCCAGAATTACACAATCATCTCCGATCAGCAGGCGCGCTTTTCGGGCACCGACACATTGGAATATGCCCT
>DASPVY010000270.1:0-2351 GCA_035622115.1 Candidatus Acidiferrales bacterium | reverse complement strand
CCATCTCCGGTAACCTGCCAGTACAACAGACCCGAATGCGACACCCGACATTTCGTCTGAGAAGAAGCGGAGCGAGCGGAGTCGTGCGCCCGTGATTGCCCGCTTGATGCAGATGATGCCGCCGGAAGCGACGAAGATCGTTCTGGCGCTGATTCTTTCCTTCCTCATCGGCCTGGAACGCGAGGAACAGCGCAAGACCGGCGGTTATTCCTTCGGTGGCGTGCGCACCTTTCCGCTGATCGGCCTGCTGGGATTCGCGCTGGCGGAACTGGCTCCAACGTCCGTCATTCCCGTTACCGCCGGGCTTGCCGTGGTCGCCGCGTTCATGTGGCTCTCTTACCGGCGCAAGCTCGAACGAACGGAAATCGCCGGCGCCACGACCGAAATTTCGGGGCTGGCCACTTACGTGGTCGGGGCGCTCGTGGCTCGCGAGCAATTCTGGCTGGCGACGGCGCTCACCGTCATCGCTTTGATGCTGCTGGAACTGAAAGAATTTCTCGAGAACCTGTCGAACAGAGTGCCCGCGACCGAGACTTACACCTTCACGAAATTTCTGCTTCTCACCGCCGTCATTCTGCCGATTGTACCCAATCAGACGTACGGACCGTTTGGATTCAATCCGTTTAAGACCTGGCTCGTCGTGGTCGCCGTCAGCGCGCTTTCCTACGCGAGTTACGTTTTGCAGCTCCGGACCAGCGGCGGCAAAGGCGGAATTCTTCTTGCGGCGATTTTGGGCGGAATGTATTCGTCCACCGTCGCGACCGTGGTTCTGGCGAAGCGGGCCCAGGAAGAGAATCGCCCGCATCTGTTTTCCGGCTCGATTCTCCTCGCCTCGGGCGTGGCTTACGCGCGAATCCTGATTCTGGTGGCGATGTTCAGCGGCGCCGTGGCCGCGAAGCTGGCCGCGTGGTTCATCGTGCTGACGATTGCCGGTGCGGTCGCCGGTTGGATCTGGTCCGCGCGGCCGGAGCAGGAATCAGGCCAAATCCAGAGCCGCGCCGTCGCCAGAAATCCGCTCGAGATCAGCGAAGCGTTTTTGTTCGCGTGCGTGTTCGCGTTGATGCTGGCATTGACCTACTACGCGAGGATTTATTTGGGACGCGGCGGGATTTACGGACTCGCAGCGCTCACCGGATTTACCGATATTGCTCCGTTCGTTCTGGGACTCGCGAGCACAGCCGGCGCGAACGTCTCGGTACCGCTCGCGGCGTCCGCGATTGTGGTCGCGGCGGCGAGCAACAACGTCGTGAAGGCCGGCTACGCCTACGGATTCGGCGATCGCAAGACGGGCGTCCAGAGCCTCATACTGCTGCTGATTTATGCCGCGGTCGGTCTGCTCCCGCTAATCTGGCTCGGCAGTTAGGCGCCGGCGTATGTGGGGTCCGTCGTCACGGGTCGTGCGAAGGGGGAAAGGCGCCGCGGCGAAAAACACCGCGGCAGAGAAAAAACCGCGGTGAGAACCACCGCGGGCCCTTCGCGGCTCAGGGTCTGCGACAAAACCGAAAATGGTCCGTCTTAATAAACGCGGCATATTAAATCGATGCGAACGACGGCGACACGCGGAACCGCGATACGAAACATGACGACGGACCCCACAATGCTTTTTGGGCTTAGGCGCGGCGAGTTTTAGTGCGCGGCGCGGAACGCCAGAACCGCATTTAGGCCGCCGAACGCGAATGAATTCGAGAGCGCGCATTCCACTTCGAGCGCACGCGGCTGATTGGGAATGTAATCGAGGTCGCATTCCGGATCGGGCTCCGTGAAGTTCGCGGTCGGCGGCAAGATTCCTTCCCGCAGAGCCATTACGGTTGCAAACGCTTCGAGTGCGCCCGCCGCGCCCAGGGCGTGTCCGTGCATGGATTTCGTCGAACTGATGGAGAGGCGTTTCGCGTGCGCGCCAAATACTTCGTGGAGGGCGCGGGTTTCCGTGGGGTCGTTTCCGGGCGTGCCCGTGCCGTGGGCATTCACGTAGGCAATCTGCTCCGGCGAAAGTTTGGCGTCGCGCAGCGCCGAACGCATCGCTCGAGCCGGACCCGCGACCGTGGGCTGGGTGATGTGGTGCGCGTCCGACGACATTCCGAAGCCGACGATTTCGCCGTAAATCGTGGCGCCACGCGCCTGCGCGGATTCGAACGGCTCGAGAACGAGAATGGCGCCGCCTTCGCCGAGGATCATCCCGCGGCGATCCTTGCAGAACGGGCGGCAAGTGTCCGGCGCCATCACGCGCATGGCCTCCCAGGCCTTCAACAAACCAAGTCCGAAGGGCGCCTCGCTGCCGCCGGTGACCGCGAGATCCGCGTCGCCGCGCCGCACCATTTGAAAGGCCAGGCCGATGGCATGATTCGATGACG
>DASPVY010000269.1:0-4173 GCA_035622115.1 Candidatus Acidiferrales bacterium | reverse complement strand
TCGCACAGAATCCCTTGGGGCACCAGCTCGAGCTCGACTTCTCCTAATTCCACCTGCCGTTGAAAATAGACTGACTGCGGGCCCGGAAACGCAGCGATTACCTTTTGAATTTGCTTGTTCTTGAAAAGAACGCCCAGTTCGGAATCGCCGGTGCCGCAATTGTTGCTGATGGCGAAAAGATTTCGCGAGCCCTTGCGGCCGACCGCACGAATCAGCTCGTGAGGAAAGCCGGCGCCGCCGAAGCCTCCGAACATCACGCTCGCGCCGTCACGCAAGTCGGCAACCGCCGCGTCTGCGGAAGGATAAATCTTATTTTTCACCGGCTGCTCCGACGGGCGATGCACTCTCGGCAGCGGCTGAAGCATGCGCGGCACGTACCGCCCTGCCGATTCCCATTCGGACGATCCAGCGCGAGATCGCCGGCGGAAGATCAGCCCGGGCAGCCAGCACCTGAAGATCCTCCCAATCGTCGATATCGAGCTCAATTCGTTCGTTCCGCAAAATGACGCACGCGGAGGAACATTGCTTCGCCTCGGCAATGTGCTTCGAGAAACTGTTGGGGCCAAAGTGCGAGGGAAAGAGAGTTGGAGGCGTCCGAACGAGCGCGTTCGTTCCGGTTCCGCTGCGGGATGGCGCGATCACCATTGACGGCGCGGGCTGCGCGGCTTCAAAAATCGAGCGAATGTCGTCGGGCGTAACCAGGGGCAAATCAATGGGCACGCGAGCCAGCGACGTGACGCCCTGCCCGGCGCAAAACTTCGACGCCGCATCTACCGACGCGCTTTCCGATTCCTGCTGGCTCTCGCGGATCACTTCCCAACCGTTCGCTTCCGCGCGCGCAATGGCCAATTCATAATTCGACACCAGAAAAATGCGGTCCATCCCTCGCGTGCGAGCAACGACGCCGCAAAAATCTTCAAGCATCGCCTCTGCAAGCGTGGTGCGGTCGCTCTGCGAAAGCCACGGCGCGAGCCGCTGCTTGGCCTGACTCAAATTCTTCACGGGGATCAGAAGGGCTTTCATTCTCGCCTGATCCTCTGGAGTTCCACTCAACCGCGCGCGTCCTCAGGCTGGAACGCGACGCGCCTTTTCGCGGAAAGAAATAAGCGCATGCGCCGCGAGGCGCTCCTTATCTTCATCCGTCAACATGATCGTGCGCGTGACCGAAACGGTGAGGCCGAGGTGCTCGATTTCAAGTTGCAGAGCCGCGTCGGCGTCATCAATGATTACTTGCGAAACAATGTCGCGCATCATCCGCGCGACCCCGAGCGCCGAGACCTCGAAACCCAATTCCGCCATCATTTTATCCGAGGGGCCTTTAAGCGAAACTCCTCCGACGATGGGGCTCACGATAACGACGTCGGCCTTGCGAGCGCCAAGCGCAGCACGAATTCCATTTACGGCCAGAATCGGCCCAATGCTGATCAGCGGATTGCTTGGACAGATCACGATTCCGTCTGCCTCGGCGATCGCCTCCAGGACGCCGGGCGCAGGCTTAGCCGCATTCGCGCCGTCGAAGTGAATTCGCTTCACGCCCGGAGCAGCGCGATGTTTGACGAGATAGTTTTGAAATGCGAGCAGGCCGTCTTCTGTTTCGATTTGCGTGTGGACGGGCTGGTCGCTCATCGGAAGAATCTTTGTCTCGACGGCCAACGCCCGGCGAATCGAATCCGCGCACTGGGAGAGTGTCGCGCCGCAGCGAAGCATGTCCGAGCGGTGAATGTGAGTGGCGAGATCGCGGTCGCCGAGATTGAACCAGGTTTCGCGGGCGTAGCGGCCAAGAAACTCGAGCGTCGCGAAGGTGTCGCCGTGAATCCCCCAGCCCGTGCTCGAATTTACGACGCCTGCCAGTGTGTACGTGACGATGTCAAGATCGGGGCAGATCGTGAGCCCGTGCATTTCAACGTCATCGCCCGTATTCACGATGACCGTGAGATCGGCGGGAGGCATCGCGCGCGAAAGGCCTAGCAGCAGTTTCGAAGCGCCGACGCCGCCCGCAAGTGCGGTAATCTTCATCAGTAGCCGGTCCCAGTATAGTGTGGCACGTCGCTCAAAAGATTCAATTGCGCGCGCGAAACTGGCGTCGGCGCACCCGTGTCTGCGTCCTCACGCGCAAAAATGCGTCGTAAATGATACGTCGTTGTGCGCTCCGCCGGAATGCGCCCGATCCGGCGAATGTGGGCCCGCAATTCTGCGGGCGAAGCGTACTCACCGTGTGTCGCTCCCGCCGATTTCGAGATGTGCTCTTCCATCAGCGTTCCGCTGAAATCATTGGCGCCGGATTCGAGGCAAGCGAGCGATTCATCGAAGCCCATTTTCACCCACGAAACTTGCACATTGGGAATCAGTCCGTTAAAAGCGATGCGAGCCAGGGCGTGGACCGCAAGATTTTCCAGGCGCGCGGCGCCGGGCCGAGAGCCTTCCTTCCGGTACAAGCGCGTCTTTTCATGTATGAATCCGAGCGGAACGAATTCGGTGAAGCCCCCGGTCTCTTTCTGAATGTCGCGAAGCAGGAGCATGTGCCGGACCCAATGCTCCGGCGTTTCGACATGGCCGTACATGAGCGTCGACGTGCTGCGAAGTCCGACGGAATGCGCGGTGCGAACAATATCCACCCACTGCTTCACTTTGAGTTTGTTCGGGCTCAAAGCAGCGCGCACGTCGTCATCGAGGACTTCTGCGGCCGTGCCGGGAATCGTTCCCAGGCCTTCCTCTTTCAGCATCAGAAGATATTCGCGCGCCGGCATTCCCGTTTTTTCCATGCCGTAAGCGATTTCCATGGGCGAAAAGGCATGGATGTGCATTTCCGGCAGCGCCGCGCGAATTCCGCGAAGAATGTCGCGATAGAAATAGCCGTCAAAGTCCTTCGGCAAGCCGCCCTGAATACACACTTCCGTCGCGCCCGCGTTCCAGGCCTCAGTTGCCTTGGCGACAATTTCTTCAATGGAAAGAAAATAGGCATCGCTCGCGCCCGGCCCGCGGCCGAATCCGCAAAACGCGCAGCCCACCATGCAGACGTTTGTGAAATTGATGTTGCGGTTGACGACGTATGTCACCACATCGCCCACTTCCCGCCGCCGCAGCTCATCCGCCGCGCGCGTCAGCGCGATAAGGTCCGCGCCTTCGGCATGCGCGAGCAACCGAAGCTCATCGAAGTGTAGTTCTTTGCCTTCAAGTGCGGATTCGAGGGCCGCGCGGATATTTCGCTGCGCGCCGCGCAAGCTGTCGTCGAGCGATTCCTTCGGCATGTACGCGAACGGGTCGGCAGTCACAATCCACACTCCGGTTTGGCAAAACCGTCAGCAGCCGCGAGGCGTTCGACGTACGGCTTTACGTAGTCGTCGAGAAAGCCGGCCCGTTCGATAAACTCGGGATAAATCGCCAAGCGCTCGCGCAATTCGAATCCGGCGGCAGCGGTGCGCTCGCCAAGGTCCGTGATGTGCGGCCAAGCAGCTTCGGGATTGATGAAGTCCGGCGTGATTGGAGATATTCCGCCCCAATCATTGATTCCAGCCTCGAGCAGACGCGGATAATCGGGCGCGCTCAAATTTGGGGGCGCCTGAAGATTGATTTCGCCGCCGAGAACCAGCCGCGCAACGGCGACCGTCCGCAGCATATCTTCGGCGGCAGGTTCGGGATGCGCTGCCATCGGCGTGGCCGGCTTCGCGCGGAAATTTTGGACAATCACTTCCTGAACGTGTCCGTATCGCACTTGCAGATCGCGTATCGCGAGCAGGGAATCGACCCGCTCCTCGCGCGATTCGCCGATGCCGATTAATATCCCGGTGGTGAAGGGGATTTTGAGCTTGCCCGCATCTTCGATTGTGCGCAGCCGCTTGCGCGGAGCTTTGTCGGGCGCCTGGGCATGCGCCTGGCCGCGGCCCATCAGGCGCGCGCTCGAATTTTCGAGCATCAGTCCCAGACTCGGATTCGAACTCTTCAGCGCCGCTAAATCCTCCGCGCTCATCAAGCCGGGGTTCGCGTGCGGGAGCAGTTGCGTTTGCTCGAGCGCGAGCCGCGTCATTGCTGCAAGATATTCAATTGTGCGCGCGTAGCCCTGACCGCGAAGGAATTCGCGGGCTTCGGGAAATTCGACCTCAGGCTGATCGCCGAGGCTGAAAAGCAGCTCGTGGCATCCTGCTTCGCGCGCTCTTTCGGCGGCGGCGAGAACAT
>DASPVY010000268.1:0-5627 GCA_035622115.1 Candidatus Acidiferrales bacterium | reverse complement strand
ACGCCGAACATTCCTGATACGGTCTGCTTTTCCTTGCGCGCGATGAGGAGCGGACGAATGGGCTCACCCGCGCGGCCCAAAAGAAAGACGCTGGCGAAGCCCATTACCGTCGCCGCATAAACGCTCCAGAATTTCGACGGGCCCAGATACCTTGAAATGCGGACCCACCGCGCCGCGCGGATGGCATAGGCCAGATACGTGGATAAAATTCCGAGAAAAAGAAGCGCGAGGTTGGCATGCCGCCAGGAATTGCCCAGCACGCTCCAACGAAATCCTTCCAGCGCTATCGAATTGCGGAATTTGTAGAGAAGCGCGGCGAGGGCGACGACCGCCAGCAGCAGTATCAGGAACTTGCGAAGCGATCGGGGCATTCGACGCGACCGTAGCAGCTTCTCGCGCGGAGTGTCAAGCGCGGCCGAATCCTGCGGTTCGTCGCGAATCTTCCGCAAAATCCGATTGTCGATCAATTCGACTTCCGCAGCGATATCGCATCGATACTCAGCTTTCCTTTTCCGGGAGTGCCTTCAGAATAAATCCAAACTGAGCCACTCTCCAAAATCGACGCGGCTTGTGTTTTCCTCCCAAGCGTGTCTAATATGCCGCGCAGCCACGGAACTTTTCGGCAGGAAATTGCGTTTCTCATGATGAGGCCGAAGGGCGATGGGGTTGGTGAGGCAGACGACGATTGGAGCCCGATGCCCAACTGGTACAAAAATGCCTGCGGAGCGACGGGCCGGCGTGGGAGGAGTTGGTGCATCGGCACACCCGCCGCGTGTTCGGCTTGTGCTATCGCTTCACCGGCAATTCGCACGAAGCCGAAGACTTGAGCCAGGAGGTTTTTCTGAAGGTTTACCGCTCGCTAGCGAGTTATCGTTCGGCAGCTGGCGGATTTCCGACGTGGCTGACAAGCGTCACGCGCAATTTGCTGGTGGATCATTACCGACGCACGAAGCGCGACCGGCAGACGGATTCGATCGAAGACGAAATGCCGCATCTCGAGGAAAAGCATTCATCGAGCCGCACGCCGTTCAAAAACGTTGTCGACGCGGAATTGAGCCAGCAAATCCAGCGCGCCCTTTCGCGCCTCTCTCCCGATTTGCGCGAGGCGGTGATCCTTCGGGACTTGCAGGGCCTGGAATATGGCGAGATACAGGAGGTTCTATCCGTGCCTGAGGGAACGGTAAAATCTCGAATTAACCGCGGGCGGATTGAACTCGCGCGGATTCTGGAGCAAATGGGATTAAGACCGGCATAATCGCCGGAAGAGAAAATGGCCTGGAGCTGCGCACAAACGGAAGAGCGGCTGAGCGATTATCTGGATAATCTGCTCGACGCCGGTGCCGTGGCGGAACTCAACCTCCACTTGGACAGCTGCGACAGCTGCACGCGGCTGGTCGAGCAGGTTGGAGGAGCGGTGCGCCGGATGCGCTCGCTCGAGCCAGTGGAAGTCCCCCCGCAGCTGATCACCTCGATTCTGGACCAGACAATCGGCCCGCGGCCGGAGAAGAAAGGCTTGCGCGGCTGGTTCGCGTGGACTCAGCCGATCTTGCAGCCGCGGTTCGCGATGGGCGCGCTGACGTGCGCTTTGACTCTGGTCATCTTCGGATACGCCGTCGGCATTAGCCCCGCGAAAATCAGGAAAGGCGACTTGACCCCTACGAACGTCTACCGCGCGGCCAATCGCCAGGTCCACCTGACCTACGGCCGCGCGGTGAAGTACGTGAATGACCTGAAGGTCGTCTACGAAATTCAATCCAAGCTGCGGCCGGAAGAATCGCCCTCCCGCGAGCGTGAGCGCGAAGAAGCGCCCGCGCCGGCGCCACAGGAAAAATCCCAACAGGACACGCATCCAGGCCGCAGCACGAATCTGGACGCGAAGCTCTTCGCGTTTTTCGTCACGCAGAACGCCACAAGGAGCCCCCGATGAAGTGCGCCGTCCACACCGAGGTGGATGCCACCGGCTTCTGCCGGGATTGCGGCAAGCCGCTCTGCGCTCAATGCCAGCGCGAAGTGAGAGGCGCGCTCTATTGTGAGGATTGTGTTGCGGCGTCGCTCGCCGGAAATCGCGCGACCCCGTCCGAGGCGAAGAACGACGTCAACCCGGGCGCGGCAGCGGCCCTCGGACTGATTCCGGGTCTGGGCGCTGTTTATAACGGCGAGTACACCAAGGCCATCATTCACGTCGCAATCTGGGCCGGACTCTTCTCGATTGGCGCCACCAATTCGCTCGGAGATCTCTCCGCGCTGGTCTGGATCGCTTTCGCCCTCTTCCCGGTCTACATGTCGGTCGACGCATATCGAGTTGCGAAAGCGCGCTACTCCGGAGAATCAATACCAAAACTCGCCGCCGGAGCCATTCCGATCGGCGCGGTAGTTCTGATCGGGCTTGGCGCGGTCGCGTTGCTCGGAAATTTTGGGTTGATTCGGTCCGACTGGATCGAGCGCGGTTGGCCGCTCATCTTGGTGGCCATCGGCGTCTGGATGATTGTGAAGCGCGGCAACACCGGGCCTTCGGGAGGGGCGACCCATGGCGGATAGCGTGCGGTGCAGCTGTGCGCGATGCCGGATGCGGGGGCTGATGGGTCCGGTCATCCTCATCACGGTCGGCGTTCTTTTCCTGATCGGCGAGTACAGCGGCCGTTATTCCTTCGGCGAATTGTGGCCTGTCATCTTGATCGTCATTGGCGCGATGAAACTGCTGGAAGCCTCCGCTTCCACCGAAGGCCACGTCGACAAGGACAGACAGCCATGAATCGAACCTACGCGATCGGTGCGACGGGCGAGCGCCGCGCACTATGAGTGATCCTGCGCGGCAGCGGCAATCTGTCTTCGGTGGACTGCTCCTCATCCTGATTGGAGTTCTCTTCCTGCTTCATCATTTTCGTCCCGAACTCGGAATCGGCCATCTGTTTCGCATGTATTGGCCGCTGATTCTGATATTTTGGGGGCTTATCAAGCTCATCGAGAATTTCGCGCCGCGAGCGCCCGGAGAAGCTCGTGGCCCGATCATCAGCGGGGGAGAAATCGCGCTGCTGCTGCTGCTGGTGATCGTTGCGCTCGGGCTCGAAGGCTACGACCATGTCCGGAGACAGTTCCCCGAAATGGATATGGGTGATATGTGGACCCAGAAGGGCGTCCCGGTCAACGAAGAACTGCCGCCGCAGACCATTCCCTCAAATTCGACGATCTCGATTCGCACGACGGAAGGCGACATCACGGTCTTCCCCGACGATGGGAATCAGCTGCGAGTGGCGGCGACAAAGACTGTTTCGTCGATCAGCGAGGACAAATCTCGCAAACGCGCGGAGCAAATCAGCGTGGCGATCGCGCCGGAGGGTAAGCTCGGCTATGCGATTCAGCCAACCGGCATTTCAAGCCACGAGCACGTTCGCGTCAATTTCGAGGTTCACGTCCCGAAGCAAGCGAGCATCGTAGCCAAAACGGATACCGGCGATATCAACATCAGCGACCTCACCGGAACCATCACAGCAACTTCGCAGAAAGGCGACATCGAGATTCACGATACCGGCGCGGTCACCCTCACGATGCAGAATGGCGATGTTCGCGTGAATACCATCAAGGGCGACGTCTCCGTGAAAGGGCCGGGGAACGACGTTAACGTCGGCGGCGTGACTGGCAATGCGACTCTCGACGGCGATTTTTATGGCTCGGTGCAACTAGAGAACATTAGCCAGACCGTTCGCTTCACCTCTTCACGCACCTCACTGTTGATCGCCAGTCTCCCCGGGCAGCTTGAGCTCGATTCCGGTTCGCTTCAAATTTCGAACGCGCCTGGAAATATTCGCGTGGCCACGCGCGACCGCGACGTCAGTCTCGACAACACCGCCGGCCGCATCGAGATTGCAGACGCCCATGGCGATATTTCCGTCAGTTTGAGCAAGTCGCCCAAAGACGAGATCAGCATCACCAACGATACGGGTGGAATCGATCTCGCGCTGCCCTCGACTTCCACCTTTGAAATCTCCGCGGCCTCGCGCTCGGGCGACGTCGACAGCGAGTTCGAGGCGACCGGATTGAGCAAGCAAACCAGCGGCGATACAACCACGTTAAATGGAAAACTTGGGACTCGCGGCCCGAAGATCTCGCTGGCCACGAGCTACGGAACGATCAACCTTCGCAAGACGGAATCGTAGCCTTCATCGCTCGACCATCCGCTCGATCGTCGCAAAGAAGTTGGGGAAAGACACGGCCGCGCACTCGGCATTCTGGACAACGGTCGTCCCTTCCGCCCCGAGGCCGGCAATCGCCAGCGCCATCGCAATTCGGTGGTCGCCTTGCGGATCGATCTTCGCACCGTGCAATTTTCCGGCGCTTCTTCCCGCGACGCGCAGCCCATCCGGAAACTCTTCCACGCGCGCACCCATTCTGCCGAGCAATTCGGCAAGCGCGGCGATCCTGTCGCTTTCCTTCACTCGGAGTTCCTGCGCGCCGCGAATCTCGATTCCCTTCTCTGTAAACGGGGCGAGCGCCGCGAGCATCGGCAGTTCGTCAATCATCTCGGCCACCTGCGCTCCGGAAATTTCGCCTCCCGATATCGGCCCGTGGTGCACGGCGAGGTCGCCCACCAGTTCGCCTGCCATACTTTGCAACGAGGCGACGTGAATCGGCGCGCCCATCGCGATCAGAAAATCGAGAATTCGCGTGCGCGTAGGATTGAGCCCGACGTTATGAATTGTGACGCTGGACCCCGGCAAAATGAGCGCCGCTGCGATGAAAAAGACAGCCGACGACAAATCTCCAGGCACCGCGAGGTTCCGGGCCTCCAGACGCGGCCCGCCGTGGACGCGAATGCCCTCTTTGCCTGCCGCCACACGCGCGCCAAATTCCCTCAGCGCGAGTTCCAGGTGATCGCGCGTGGCAATCGGCTCGCGCACCGAAGTCTCGCCTTCAGCAAAAAGTCCGGCCAGCAATATCGCGGACTTTACTTGCGCGCTGGGAATCGGCAGCGCGTAATCAATCGAGTGTAGCTGCGTGCCCCGGATTTGAAGCGGCGCGCGACCGCCGTCGCTCGGCGTAATCTTTGCGCCCATCGCGCCAAGCGGCTCGATGATTCGCCGCATCGGCCGTCGCCGCAGCGACGCATCGCCTGAAATCGCCGACGCGAAATCCTGTCCCGCGAGCACGCCGGTCAAAAGCCGCATCGTGGTGCCCGAATTGCCGGCGTCGAGTGTCCGGCGCGGCGTTTTCAAGCCGCGCAGGCCGTTTCCCGTGATGCGAACAGTTCGCTCGCCGAATTCAATTTCAATGCCAAGCCGCTCCAGGCACTTGAGGGTGCTCTTGCAGTCCGCGGCCGTCGAGTAGTTGTGAATCTCGCTCGAGCCGCGGGCCAGCGCCGCTAAAATCGCGTACCGGTGGGATATTGATTTATCGCCCGGCACTTCCACGACCCCAGTGATCGTCCGCGCCGCGGTGATTTTCGCTTTGCTCACCGGGCGATTCTAGCAGGTTCGCCAGAATCTCCAATTTCGTGCGCCCGCTCGACTAACTCCACCCGGTTGACTTGCATCTAACCTCCTCGTGACGGAGATTTGCCCCAGGTCCGCTGGGGCAGGTATCATCAGTATTCAATGATGCGACATCGGCTTTTCCTAGCCCTGACCCTGGCA
>DASPVY010000267.1:0-6678 GCA_035622115.1 Candidatus Acidiferrales bacterium | reverse complement strand
ACGGCGACATCGGCGATCGAGCCGCTGGTGATCCACATTTTTTCGCCGTTCAGCACGTAGCAATTGCCCTTGCGCTCAGCGCGCGTCAGCATGCCCCCGGGATTCGAGCCGAACTGCGGCTCAGTGAGCCCAAAGCAGCCGATGGCCTTGCCCTGCTGAAGTAGCGGCAGCCATTTGTCCTTTTGCGCGTCAGAGCCGTAGGAATGGATGGGATACATCACCAGCGCCGACTGCACGGAGACAAAGCTGCGCAATCCGGAATCGCCGCGCTCGAGTTCCTGCGTCACCAGCCCGTATTCGACGTTCGACATGCCTGCGCAGCCATAGCCCGTCAAGCTCGCGCCGAAAAATCCCAATTCGCCGAGTTGCGGAACGAGCTGCTCCGGAAATTTGCCCTCGCGGTTGCACTCTTCGATGATCGGAATGACTTGATCGTCGACGAACTGACGAGCGGTCCGGCGCGCCAGCTTTTCTTCGTCGCTGAGCAGGGAATCGAAGTCGAGGTAATCGACCCCGGAAAATCCAGGCATCAAAAGCTCCTTTGAGGATGGGCACACTCGGCGCGCTCGAAAGGCACCGCCGAATCGTGAATTGTAGCAAGCGGTCTCCGGCGCCAGCAAGCGTCGACCTGTGGGTCAAAGCAAATGTACACCCGCGCGGGGAGCCTTAGTAATTCACCTGCACGATCCAACCTGAACGAGAATCCGGCAAGGAAAACGTAAGCGCGTGATTTTGAGGGTTGAAGTCCCAATTCTTCAGTAGCTGCCCACCCGCGCGGACTTCCTTTGGACGTCGCTGCACCCCGAAAATGTCCAACTCAATGTTGGTCCACCAGGGTTGATAGCTTCCACGGCGCGGCCCGCTGATGATCGTAAGCGAATTGGGAGAGGTTTTGCACGAATAGCTGACGCGCGCGAAGGCGCCGTTTTCATAGGCATACGTGTGACCGTCATCGAGATACAGGGCACCGTTGCAAGCTGTGCCGGTGTAAACGCGCAATTCCAGCGGGCCGACGGGCGTTTCCGTCGTGTTCTGGACGAGCGGCTGTTCAGGAAGAATCGCCCCGGCGCGAACAAACAAAGGCATATCGTCGATTTGAGGCCGGATGGAAATTTTCTCCCTTGAGTCGTGTTTGGCGCCGCTCCAGTAGTCGTACCAGTCGCCGGGAGGCAAGCGCACATCTTGCACTTGCGGCGCCTCGGTCAAGACGGGCGCGACCAGCAAGTCGTGGCCAAACAGAAATTCGTAACTTTCATCGCGCAAATCCTCTGCTTGCGGATACTCGAGAAAGATGGGGCGCATGAGCGGCAGGCCCGTGCGGTTCATTTCTTCTACCGCAGTGTAAATGTATGGCAGCAACCGGTAGCGAAGCTCGATATACCGCCGGCGAATCGCTTCGTGCTCCGGACCCTGCACCCATGGTTCTTTGTCGGGAGTGTCCTTGGCCGTGTGATCGCGATAGATCGGATTTAGAGCGCCGACTTCGAACCAGCGCGTCATTAGATCGGCGCTGGGCGCGCCGGCGTATCCGCCGATATCGTCGCCAACCAGCGGATAACCCGAAATACCGAGGCTCATGAGCATCGGGACGCTGACGCGAAGGTGATCCCAGGTGCTGCTGTTGTCGCCGGTCCAGCTGGCGGCATAGCGGTTCGCTCCCGCGAACGCTGCGCGCGTGAGGACGAAGGGGCGCTCGTTGGGCTCGAGTTTGCGAAGGCCGTCGTAGGTTGCGCGAACATTTTCCATGCCAAAAACATTGTGAATGGCGCGATGGTCAAGCGAGGTGCCGTCGTCGAGGCGATGAACGGTATCGAGCGGCATGGTTTTGTTTGGCTGGTCGAAGATGGAGGGCTCGTTCATGTCGTTCCAAAATCCGGCTGCTCCCATGTTCACAAACTGCTGGTAGAGATCGCCCCACCAGTTGCGGACGCGCGTCAACGTGAAGTCGGGAAATTCGGACGGGCCCGGCCAGACGACGCCGACGAAGGGCGTGCCATCGGGATTCTTGACGAACACGTCGGCTTGCGTGCCGGAATCGTAGGGCGCATACCCGGGCTCCTTCTTGATGTGAAGGTCGGTGATCAAAATAGTGTGAAAGCCGTCGCTGCGAAGATCGTGAAGCATCTGCTCGAAGGTGGGGAAGCGCTCGCGGTCAATGGTGAAGACTTTATATTTATCCTGGTAATCGATGTCGAGATAGATCGTGTCCGCCGGAATGTGTTTCTCGCGAAGCAATCGCGCGATCTCGCGGACGCGGGCTTCGGGGTAGTAGCTGTAGCGGCTTTGTTGGTAGCCGAGCGACCAGAGCGGGGGCAACGGCGTACGCCCGATCAGCGCGGTATATTCTTCCAGGACCGTTTTCGGCGCGGGGCCGGCGAAAAAGTAATAATTCAGCTCTCCGCCCTCGGCGCCGAAGGAATAGTAATCGTTCGATTCCTTTCCGAAATCGAAATCACTGCGGTAGGTGTTATCGAAAAAAACGCCGTAGGCGGCTCCGTTTCTCAATCCGATCCAGAACGGAATCGATTTGTAGAGGGGATCGGTGAAATCCGTCCAGTCGTACGCGTCCGTGTTCCACATGGTGTACGCGTGATTCCGCCGATTGAGCGGCCCGCCTTTATCGCCGAGACCGTAATAGCTTTCGTCACTGGGCATTTGCTTCCAGGCGTGAATTCGCGGACCTTCCCACGCCATTGGAAGGGAAGGCTCGTCGCCGAGAACGCAATGGCCGGATGGATCGTCAAACTCGATCAGGAGAGGAGATTTCTTGATGCGAACGGTGACGCGGCGAGTGACGATTCGGACTTCATTTTTCGAATCGTCGATCTTTATGGCCGGCGGCGCCGAAGATTCAATGACCGCCCAGGAAAAATCTTTCGAATAAGCTCCGTTCGGCGCCAAGCGCACACGCACGACGCCGTCGCGAAATGCGGTAACCCGAACGCGCGCCTGACCCGCGATCAACTCGACGCCGTCGCGAAGTCGCTCGACCCGCTGGACGTTGCCGATGTGCTGCCATGACTGGGCGAACGCGGGAACGCAGTTGAGCGCCGTCCAGAGACAGATCAAGACCGCAAGTGCAAGTGGATATGCGAGGCGAATTTGCAGAGAATCCCGGCGACGGCTGCCCGGCCGCAGGCGCAAAATCATGTTCAAGCGTGGACGTCCGACTCCCGCCCCGCTAGCGCCAGCGTCACACAAACATTTTCTCATTCACTTTCAGTCCGTGCGCGCGGCAGTAGCTGAGATAGTGATCGATGAACCAAAAAACATCGAGGGTCTGAAGCAGATTGTCCTTGTCGTCGTAGAATTCCAGCGCTCCGTTGAGCCAGAAAAACGTTTTCATCCCGTTCGGATCGTCGGAAACAAGCGTGTGGATGACGCCCGGGCTCTCATGCACGTAACTGCCGGGTCGCGCAATCCAATCGTATTCGAGATAGCGCCAGCTTCCTTCAAGCGTGCAGGCCCAAACGGGGCCGCGGTGCCGATGGCGGCCGAGCACTCCATTCTTTTTCACCCAAAGAATATTCGCGAACGAATTGCTGCGCACGTCGAAAGCGAGGTGGCGGATGTAAACATTTTCGACGAAAGGAACGTAAGGCGATTCGTCCTCACCGGCACCAATGTGGCAATCGGGCCGTCCGTATTCGCGGACGACCGCATCGAGGCTGCTGCTCGCGGCTGTTGTCGGCATTGTGACCTCCGTGGAAAGAAAGATTCTAGACCAAAATCGCATTCGCGATGACGGTGACGCATGAAGGGCCGCGGGTCCACCGTCAGGCTGGGGATATCGAACGCGAAAATCGATCTTTCACTTCTTGCGGAATCGGCTGCCCCTTGAATCGAATGACGTCGCCTTCCAGCCGCGCGACCCAGACTCGTTTTTCAAATATTTCAAGCGCCAAAACGTCCACTTTGAAAATCTGATGGCGGACTAAGAAACTGCTGCGCCCCCACTCCGAAACGCACGACTCGACCGTGACCGTGTCGCCGAATTGCGACGGCACGATAAATCGGGCCCGAACTTCCACGAGCGGGATGCCGCCGATTCCGTAGGATTTGAAGAGCGTGGGCTTCGGGAGGCTGGCGCGCTCGAACAGAGCGTTCGTGCAGGCGTCGCAATATTCGAAATAGCGGGGGAAGAAGACGATTCCGCCGGGGTCGCAATCTCCCCACTCGATGCGAATTTCCTTTCGGTTGACGAGCATCGTGCCGCCCTATTGCGGATTTTCGAGGAGCATGGCGATGCCCTGGCCGCCGCCAATACATGCGGACGCGACGCCGTAGCGCAACTTCGAGCGCTGCAATTCGCGCGCAAGCGTGATTGCAAGCCGGACGCCCGTGGCCGCGAGCGGATGGCCGATGGCGATGGCGCCGCCGTTGACATTGAGTTTTGCGCGATCGAGCTTGAGCTCGCGCTCGACGCTGATTAATTGCGCGGCAAAGGCTTCGTTGATTTCAAATCGGTCGATGGCATCGAGGCCCAGGCCTGTGCCGGAAAGCAGCTTTCGGATCGCGGGCGCCGGGGCGATGCTCATGATTTCGGGAGGAACACCGACCGCCGCAACGGCGGCGACGCGGGCGAGGGGACGAATCTCGCGAGATTTCGTGTATACGCCGCTGGCGACGAGCGCTGCCGCGGCTCCGTCGACAATCGCGGAGCTGTTGCCGCCGGTTTGCACGCCGCCGAACGCCGGGGGAATTTTTGAGAGAACTTCGAGCGATGAGGGCCGGATGTGCGTATCAGTCTCCAGTTTTTCCGTGCCTTTCGCCAGGCGAATTCCGCGAGTCTTGTAGCCGGGCGATTCGAAGCTCTCGTTTACGAGCGGGACGATTTCGCCTGAAAGGAAGCAGGCCTTCTGCGCAGCCACCGCGCGCGAAAAGCTCAATTCGGCGAAGCGGTCAGCGTCTTCGCGGCTGATCTTGTAGGTCTTTGCCACGGCCTCGGCCGTTTGCCCCATCGTGACGCCTGGAGCAGTATCGAGGAGCGCTTCCCAAAGAAAATCCTTAAACTCCACCTGGCCCATCTTGAATCCGCCGCGGTGAGTGTACGCCGCGATGGGATTCCGGCTCATGGATTCCGCGCCGACGCAAAGGCCGAGATCGAACTTGCCGAGCGCAATCCCATCGGCGGCCTGGCCAATCGCCTCAACGCCCGTGCCGCAGACGCGCTGCACGAGCAGGGCGGGCCGATCGATCGGAACGCCCGAATAGATTCCGACGTGACGCGGCAGAACGTAGGCATCGAAACTGGCCTGTGCAACGCTGCCGGCGATTACGGACCCGACGTCCGCGGGAGGTATGCCGGAGCGCTCGAAGACGGCGCGCGCGGCCTTGATGCCCAGATCAATCGGCGAAACGAGGCCGAGAACGCCGTTGTAGTCGGCAAACGGCGTGCGCACGCCATCCAGCAGCCAAGTATCCTTGTACTCGCAAAAAATTCCGCCTGCAGCTGACATTGTTCACTTCTCCGTGATGCGCAGAATAGTGTTAGACGCCTCAACCGCGTAGAGTTGTTCGATCAGAGCCGCTCGCCGCTCAATCACTGCTCGTTGGTTGAGCGAACCTTTGTCCGTGATTTCGCCATCGTCGAGCGAGGGTGGCTCCTCAACGAGAATCGCGCGGACGACGCGATTCGAGCTGCCCGTTGCGCCTGCGGCAAATCCTGCAAGCAGCGATTGAAAATGTGAGAGGACCGAAGGGTGCCGCAGAATCTCGGCCGGCCGGGCATCGGATGAAAGACTGCCGTCGAGCGAGCAACACGCGATCAAGTCTGCAAATACGAGCATTGTGACCTCATCACGATCGTGGCCCGCGATCACGACGTCGCGAACAAATGGCGAAAAATGGCCCAAAATCTTCGCGCGCAATGGGCCGACACTGACCCATGTGCCGCTCGCCAGCTTGAAATCCTCGGAGAACCGGCCGTCAAAGAGAAGGCCTTCGCTGATATCGGACGGATCGACGAAGCGCACTGCATCACCGAATTTGTAAAAGCCTTCGTTGTCAAAAACTTTGGCGGTCAGCTCCGGCTCTCGCCAATAGCCGGGAGTGATATTGGGTCCGCGAACCAGGGCTTCGAGCTTGTGATCGCGCGGAACCAGCTTCAACTCCACTCCGGGAATCGGCAAGCCGATCACGCCCGCATAATCCGTCTCCCAGGTAGTCTGAATCGCCATTGGGGCGGTTTCGGTCGCGCCGAGTCCCGTCACCATAATGATGCGCTCGCCACACGATTCAATGGCGAGATTTCGATATGCGTCCCAGACTGGTTGTGAAAGCCCTGCGCCCGCGTAAAAGAGAAGATCGAGGTCGCGAAAGAAATTGCGACGCAACGCCGGGTCGGATTGCAGCGTGGGCAAGAGGTCTTCGTATCCCTTCGGCACGTTGAAGTACACAGTGGGCGAAATTTCGCGCAAATTGCGGATTGTTTCGTCGATGAGTCCGGCGCCGGGTTTGCCGTCGTCAATATAGAAAGTGCCGCCATTGTAGAGGGAGATTCCGATGTTGTGGTTTCCCCCGAAGGTGTGGTTCCATGGCAGCCAATCGACGATCACCGGCGGCTTGTCTTCGAGGAAGCCAAAAACCTGAACGATCATCTCGAGGTTGCTGCAAATCATCCGATGCGTGTTGATGACGGCTTTCGGCGCGGCTGTCGAGCCGGATGTGAAGAGAAAT
>DASPVY010000266.1:0-3251 GCA_035622115.1 Candidatus Acidiferrales bacterium | reverse complement strand
CGCGGCGATGGGCACGATTTCTTACATGTCTCCGGAACAGGCGCGCGGTGAAGAGTTGGATCCGCGCACGGATTTGTTTTCGTTTGGGCTGGTGCTGTATGAAATGGCCACCGGCCGGCAGGCGTTTCCCGGAAACACGTCGGCGGTTGTATTTGACGCGATTCTGAACAAAGTGCCGCCGCCGGCCACTTCCATGAATCCGGCGCTGCCGCCGAAGCTCGAAGAAGTGATCAGCCGCGCGCTGGAAAAAGACTGCGAGCTGCGCGTGCAGACCGCCAGCGAAATACGCGCCGAATTGAAGAGGCTGAAACGGGATCTGGACTCGACGCGCACGAGTTCCGTGACGACCTCGTCGAGCGCAGCAGCCTCGGGAAGCTCGCGCGCCGTGAACGTGGCCGCTGCGCCGACGCTGGCGAAGCGCGTAAGCCCGGCGACGATCGCCATCGCTGCGGTGTTGCTTGTAGTTGCGGCCGCGGTGGCCGGAATCTTCGCGGGCAAACGAATTTTTCGGCCTGAGCTCCCGTTGTTTCATCGCGTGACGTTCCGCCACGGCACCATCCTTAATGCTCGCTTCGCTCCGGACGGCCAAACCATGGTCTACAGCGCGGCCTGGGAAGGCAACGCGCCGGAAATTTTTACCGCCAGACCTGAGAGCCCCGAGTCTCGCCCGTTGCACATCACCGATACAGAAGTTGTGGGAGTTTCTTCTTCCGGCGAGCTGGCCGTACTGCTGAAGCCGCGACTCATTGCCCCGTGGGTAAACCTGGGAACATTGGCGCGGCTGCCGCTGGCGGGCGGAGGCGCACCACGCGAGGTACTTGACGACGTCGTGTCGGCCGACTGGTCGCCCGATGGGACGCAGCTTATGGTGGATCGCCGCGACGGTGCGAAACAGAAACTGGAGTACCCGATCGGAAAGACACTTTACGAAACGATTGCATGGATCAGCAGTCCGAGAGTTTCGCCGAAGGGAGATCTCGTGGCGTTCCTGGACCATCCACAGTACGGGGACGACGAGGGATCTGTCGTAGTGGTCGATGCCCAAGGAAAGACAAAGCAGATTTCGTCGGGCTGGATCAGCCTGCGAGGTTTGGCTTGGAAGCCGGATGGAAGCGAAATCTATTTTACAGGAACAAAATCGGGGCTCGCGCGTTCGCTGTACGCGGTAACGCTGAGCGGGAGTGAACGACTGGTGGCACGCAGCGCCGGTTATCTCACCTTGCACGATGTCTCGCATGATGGCCACATACTCGCCGTGCAGGAAAACGACACGGCGCTAATGTCGGGACTTCCGCCGAACGGAACGCGGGAGGTCAATCTGTCCTGGCTCGACTTTACAGTCCCTCGGGACTTGTCGCTTGACGGCGAAGTGGTGCTGTTCGATGAGACAGGAGAGGGCGGCGGTGGCAACGGGACCGCATATGTGCGCAGCACGGATGGGTCGCCGGCAATCCGGCTGGGCGACGGAGTTTCGGACGCGCTGTCGCCCGATAAGAAATGGGCCATCATCAACCCGCCGCAGAGGCCGGGGCAGTACAACCTGGTGCCTACCGGAGCGGGCGAGGCGAGATCCCTCACGAACGACGCCATCAACCACCTGGCGGCGGGTGTGGCGAGATTTGTGGACGCAAAGCGCTTCGTTTTTCTCGGAAACCAGAAAGGACATGGGCTGCAATTTTTTGTGCAGAGCATCGAGGGCGGCGAAGCGAAAGCGATCAGTCCGGAAGGGATCGGTTCGGCGCGATTTGCGGTGTCGCACGACGGACAGTTCGTCGTGGGCACCGGCAGCGATCATAAAACTTATCTGTACCCGATCAATGGCGGCGAACCGCGAGTCGTGAACGGGGTGGATGATAGCGAGCGGGCGATCTCGTTCACCGGGGACGATCGCGGGCTTTTCGTCTACAAATTCGCTGAATTGCCGGCCAAGATTTTCCGGATGGATCTGGCGACTGGAAAAAGAACGTTTTGGAGATCGCTCGCGCCCGGAGACGCCGCGGGCGTCGATCACTTGGGCGGCATCATCATCAGCCGCGACGAGAAATCGTACGTATACACCTATGCGCCGGACCTGACAGATTTATATCTCGTCGAAGGCGTCAAGTAGAGGTCAGTTTTCTTCCCGGCAGGTGCGGTGGCCCGCCGTTCGACCAGAGAGACGGACGTAGGGTGGAGCACCCGGCCGATAGACGACCGGGCGCCCCACGATGCAATGTCAGTCGGCGGCGCGGGGCGGCGCTGCAGGCGCCATCCTTTCATTATGGCCGTGGAACTGCGCGGCTTCGGTTGAGCCTTCCATCGCCTTCGTCGACGAATTGCCGCCCGAAACAAGCTGAGTGATGTGGTCGAAGTAGCCGGTGCCGACGAAGCTCTGGTGCTTCACGGCGCGATAGCCATCCTTTTGTGCGGCAAATTCCCGCTGCTGCAAGACCGTGTAAGCCGACATGCCGGAATGGCGGTAACCCTGCGCCAATTCAAATATGCTGAGATTCAGTGAGTGAAAGCCGGCGAGAGTGACAAACTGGAATTTGTAGCCCATGCGGCCGAGCTCCTGCTGGAAATTTTCGATCGTGGCGTCGTCAAGATGCTGCTTCCAGTTGAAGGAGGGCGAGCAATTGTAAGCGAGCAGCTTGCCGGGGAATTGGGCGTGAATGGCGTCAGCGAACTGACGAGCTTCCTGCAGATCGGGCTTGGCGGTTTCGCACCAGAGCAGATCGGCGTAGGGCGCGTAGGCCAGGCCGCGCGCGATGGCTGCTTCGATGCCGCCGCGGAATTGGAAGAACCCTTCGGCGGTGCGATTGCCGTGGATAAACTCGCGATCGCGCGGGTCGGCGTCGCTGAGCAAAAGGCCGGCGCTGTTCGCGTCGGTGCGCGCGACGAGAATTGCCGGAACGCCGCAAACATCGGCGGCCAGACGCGCAGCAGTGAGCTTTTCTATAAATTCCCGCGTGGGCACAACGACTTTGCCGCCAAGATGTCCGCACTTTTTCGCCGAGGAAAGCTGATCTTCGAAATGCACTCCCGCCGCGCCAGCTTCGATCATCGATTTCATCAGCTCGTAGGCGTTGAGCGAGCCTCCAAATCCGGCCTCGGCGTCGGCGACGATCGGCGCGAACCACTGCGTTCCCTTGCGACCTTCGACGCTGTCAATTTGATCGGCGCGCTGGAGAGCCCGATTGATGCGCCTGACGAGTTCGGGCGCGCTGTTGCTCGGATATAGACTTTGATCGGGATAAACATCGCCGGCCGTG
>DASPVY010000265.1:0-5528 GCA_035622115.1 Candidatus Acidiferrales bacterium | reverse complement strand
CTCGCTGATTCTAGAAATTTCGAGCATGGGCGCGGACCATTTTCGATTGACGACGTCGAACATCAAAGTCCCGGAGGCTTCGGCGACGTCGATGGCGCGCTCGCCGGTCATTTTGAAGCGCACGAAATCTTTGGGCAGGAGAATCGTGCGCACACGCGACCATGTTTCCGGCTCGTGCTGGCGCACCCACCATGCTTTCGGGAGCGTGAAATTCGTCAGCGCCGGATTGGCGGTCAATTCAATCAGGCGGGCCGCGCCGACGCGATCCGTGATTGCTTTGGATTGTTCGTCCGTGCGCTGGTCGCACCAAATGATGGACGGCCGCAGAACTTTCCCCTCGGCATCGAGCAGGACGAGCCCGTGCATTTGGCCGGTGAGTCCGATGCAGGCGATTTCCTTCGCGGTCGTCCCGGCGCGCTCAAGGCAGTCCTTCACCGCGATGCGTGCCGCACGCCACCAGTCCGCGGGATCCTGCTCGGCCCAGCCAATTTGCGGCGAAAGCATCGGCGCGTGTTCGGAAACGGCGGAGTTCAACACGCGGCCATCGTCGCCAATCAAAACGGCGCGCGTCCCGCCGGTGCCGACGTCGATGCCGAGTAGTTTCGCAGTCATAGATGATGTTTCGCGCTTTCCTCAGACGTAGCCGCGCGGATGGACCTCGCGCCATTTCCATGCCGAGCCGATGATCGTTCGAAGATCGGATCGCGACGGATTCCAGCGCAGAATGTTCTTGGCCTTTGCCGGATCAGCCACGAGCCGCGGCGGATCGCCGGGACGCGGCGACGCAATTCGAACCGGAATGTTGCGGCCGGTCACGCGCCGCGCCGTTTCGATTACCTCGAGAACGGAGTAGCCGTGGCCAGTCCCGAGATTCAAAAATTCAGACTTGCCGCCGAGGCGCAAATGCTCCAGCGCGCGAACGTGCGCGTCCGCCAGATCGACCACATGCACGTAGTCGCGAATCGCGGTGCCGTCAGGCGTCGGATAGTTGTCACCGAACACGGCGACTTCCTCGAGATCGCCTGCCGCGGCCGAAAGCACATTCGGAATCAAGTGCGATTCGGGATCGTGGTGTTCGCCGAAGCGCTCGGAAGCGCCGGCGGCATTAAAGTAGCGCAACGAGACAAATTTCATTCCGTAGGCGCAATCGTAGGAGTCGAGCAATCGTTCAAGGATGAGTTTGGACCAGCCATAAGGATTCACCGGCCATTGCGGACAGCTTTCGGAAATCGGCATTTGCGCCGGCTCGCCGTAGGTGGCGCAAGTGGAAGAAAACACGAGGCGCTTCACGCCCGCACGGAGCAAATGATCGAAAAACACGATGCCTTGCTGCACGTTGTTCTCGAAATATTTCGCCGGCTCGAGAACGGATTCGCCGACGTAGGCCAATGCCGCAAAATGAACGCACGATTCGATCGTATGCTCGGAAGTGATTCGCGCGAGCAAGCTCACGTCGCCGACCTTGCCCTGATAAAAAGGCACGCCAGGTGCAAGCGCGCCGCGATGGCCGCGAACAACGTCGTCGAGGACGACGATATGCTCGCCCTTGGCGCTTAGAAGCTCCGCCGTCACGCTTCCGATATAGCCTGCACCGCCAGTGACCAGGACGGACATTCTTATCGCTCCATCGTACTTCTAACGCGGCAGTTCGGGACTTGACTCGCGGGGCGCTCTACGCGGCGGATCGCAACCGCAGCGTTCCGAACTCCGCCGCGCCCGGCGACGATCCCCAAAATTGATGGGGCGCGTAACCAGTTTCGCGTTCGTAATCCGCAGCAATTTGCTCGATCGCGCCGCGGGAACCGCTGGCGAGCAGTGCAACTGTCCCGCCACTGCCGCCGCCGGTAATTTTTGCGCCGAACACGCTGTGTTCCGGCCCAGCTTGCCTGCACATTTGCACGATCAGATCGGTGCGCGGCTCGCCGAGTCCGCATGCGGAATAGCTCGCATGGGACTGATACATGAGTTCGCCCAACGCGCGCATTCGCGAATCATCCAATTCGGCGTGAAGCAATTCGGCGAAGGTGCCAACGCGAAAGTTTTCGTGGATCGGATGCCGCGTGGGCGTCTTTACAGCATATTTTTTATCGGGATGCACATGCGTAACCGGGTCCGTGGTTCCGCGATACCGCGTTAGAAATTCCGCGCCAGAGAGTTTTTCGGGCAGCCGCGGCGCGAAGGATTTATCGAACTCGGTGACCGGCACATTCGCGAGATAGCCGCGCCATTCGGGATCATCGATCTTGACGACTCCATTGCGCTGCGACGGATGCACCTTGAGCTTTGCGAGGCCGGCGATAATTCGATAACCCATGAACGCACCAGTTCGCACGTCGCTGTATGCCGCGCCGGTGACAGCGTGCCGCACTCCGGAATCGAGGCCGGCGATTACGATTCCGTCCGGGATGGGCACATGTCCGTGCAACTCCGCCGGCTGGCAGAGGAGCGCGAGAAGCCGATTGGCTTTTCCGCATGCCGAAGTCATCTGATCCATCACGCCGCACGGAGCGCCGACGACAAGATTTTCCGCTTTCTGGCACAGCAACGCGATTTCTCGCGGCTCGATCTTCAGATCTCGCCAAGCGGCAACGGCCGAAAGAGTGGCGACTTCAAGTGCAGCGGAGGAACTCACGCCCTTGCCCTGCGGCACACGCGAATCAACGAGCAAGCGCGCGCCGCGCGGAAATTGCACGCCTTGTTCGCGCATGAGCACAAGAAATATGCCGGCGACATAAGAAGCCCAGTGAGTATTGGGATCGCGCGCGAGGCTCGCACGCACCGCGTCGTACGCCGCGGCTGAACCACCGGTTTCGAACTCCGACAGCGGCAGCTCAAACGATCGTACCGGCGGCGATTGTCTTTCCCGGCCGAGACTTACGATTCGCAGAACGCGCTCCGGCGATTCCTGCAGCGCGACAAGCGCCGCTTCGCGAATCGGCAACTGCAAAACAAGGGAGCCGGAATAATCGGCGATCCCACCCATCACGTCGAGGCGGCCCGGAGCGCGCGCGACGATCAAATCGCCAGCGCGATCAAACAAGCGTCTCGCCGGTTCCACCGGATGCCGATCGAGTGCGCCGAGCGTATCGACGAACTCTTCGGCATCGGCCAGGCCCGCAGTATCGCCCTCTACGATTCGAAACATAATTCCCGTTCGCCGGTGACGTCACACAGCGCGCTGGCGCGTCTCGAACAAGCCGCGTTTGCGCAGCGCCGTTTGCAGCAACGGCTCCATTTGACGGCGAATGCGTTCGTTGGCGTAGCCAACCCAGGCGACGTCGGGTTCGACCGCGAGACGCGCGCGAAGCGGTTCCCCGTGAATATCGGTGATCACGACGCCCAATTCGCGTGCCGCGACCTCGGTGCAAACATCATAGGGATGGCAGGCAAGTCCGAACGCGACTCCTCGCCGCTGCAAGATGTCGCGCATCAGAGGGCGCAGATCGGCGTTGAAGCGATCATGCCCGCTCATTAATTCATAAAACTGACCGCCGGTGGAAATGTACTGGTCCTCGAAGCATTGCGCCTTGCCTTCGCGGCCTTCGCCGAGTGCGGCGCGAATAATCTCCTCATCAATGGCGGCCAGCTCTTCGCGCGCACCTGGAAAAAAACGCGAGAGCATCGCGAATCCGTGCTCGATCGTTTCAGCGCGCGAGGGCTGCAGCTGCAGCGGAGTTCGCTCGCCAGTGAGGCGGTTGAAGCGTTCGGCCTTCGCGCCCTGACCGCGGATGCACCAGACAGCATCGAGAAGATGCTGCTTCAGCAGCGGGACTTCCGTTTGAACGGCGAGAGCGATGTCGGCGAGACTCGTTTCCGGCCCGAGATTTGGCGCGACGCCCGTCAAAATCCACGCGCTGCGCTTCTGGTACATCCAGCCGCGCGTGCCGTCGATCGGATCGACGATGATGCGCCAGACGGCGTCGCCTTCGCGCGCACCCTGGGGGAGAATCAACTGGCCGTCCGGGAGACCTTCAGCGATCAAAACTAGCGGCGCGTGGGACGCAATTTCGCGCTCGAAAAAATCGACGACGAGATTTTCGCTTACAGTATCGATTGCGTAGATGGTGTCGCCGGAGGAATCGCGCGCAACACGGGCGAGCTCGGAGGGCGGCTTCTTTTCGGCCGCAGCAACGACGGCGCGCCAAATTTGATCGTGCAAGCGGCGAATCGGCTCAAGAAGCGCGTGAACCTGCTGCGTCACGAGCGCTCCTTCTTCGCATGCTTGTAATGGACGATGGACTGTGCACGCAATTCCCGGGCCTTTTGTTCCGGCGAAGTATCGCTCAGGAAATTTCCGCCGCCGATTTCGGGCCCGGCGAGATATTTCAAAAGATCGGGCTTGCGCAGCGGAGGGTGGAACTCGGCATGAAAATGAAATCCGCGATAATCGCCGCCGTCGGTGGGCGTCTGATGCAGCGTCATCACGTAGGGAAAAGGAATGCGCCACAAGTTATCGAATTTGATCAGGACGTGCTGCAAGAGTTCAGCGAAATCGCGGAGTTCGGTGTCGGAAAGAGCTGCGAGGCTGGGGTGAGTTTCCTTGGGGGCGACGAACAGTTCGTAGGCGTAGCGGGCGAAATAGGGAACGAACGCGATCGCAGAATCGTTTTCGCAAATGAGGCGACGGCCGTCATTCTTTTCCGCGCTTAAAATATCCTTAAATAATGGCCGGCCGGTATCTTCAAGATGCCGCCGGCTGACGCGCGCCTCAGTCTCGATGGTCTTGAAGACGAAATTGGTCGCGTAGATCTGGCAGTGCGGATGCGGATTCGAGACTCCGACCACCTCGCCGCGATTTTCGAATGTCAGAACGTGAGAAATATCGGGCCGCTTGCCGAGCTCGCAATACTGTTCCTGCCAGACGCGCAAAAGCGTCAGGGTATCCGGCATATCCAGCTCTGCCAGCGAAAGATTGTGTTTCGGCGAATAGCAAACGACTCGCGCGATTCCGTGCGCCGGCTGATTCCGGTAGATTCCGCACGGCAGTTCGTGGTGCTCCGGCGCATTCAGCGCGACCGACGGGTGGTCGTTGTTAAAAACAAACGTCTGCTTGTAATCCGGATTTTGTGCGCCACTTATGCGCGTGTTGCCAGGGCACAAGTAGCAATCTGCGACGTAATCGGGCAAGTCATTTTGCGCGTGCTGAACCTTGTTGCCGCTCCACGGGCGGTCCTGCCGGTGCGCCGCGATGATCACCCACTCTTCGCGAAGCGGGTGCCAGCGCTCCTCCCACACGGCGGCCGTCGCGGTTTTCTTGGGCGAAGAGGCCGACGGCGCAGTTTGCCGAGGCGCCGAAAGATACTGTTCGTTTTGTTTTTCTTTGCGCACGTGCGTTTCGAAAGTTGCCTCGAAATTGTCTCCGCGCTCAATTCGGAAGCGGCGCTACAGTTGTCGGTGAAACGCTGCCAAACATCAACTGATACAAATGCGAATGAGTGAGCCGCGCGGCCGCCACCAGTTCTTCGTACGGCGCGTCCACCACATTCACGAAGCCGTAATTTTGGCGCTCGACGTCGCCGGGGCGGCCG
>DASPVY010000264.1:0-4412 GCA_035622115.1 Candidatus Acidiferrales bacterium | reverse complement strand
AAACTGATCGAAAAGGCCGGACACAGCTTCCGGATGACGCTGCCGAGCACGCGTTTCCGGCGAACGATTGGAAGCTGGGCGAATGTGCCGACCGATCCCGCAGGCAAGCCTATCCACCGCGAGGAATACGACGCGCATCTGAACGAGTGGCTGCCGACCGAAAGCGATCGCGCCTACGTATACAGCCTGATGAAGGGCGTGTTCGAGCGCGGGAAAATGGCGTCGTGGATCGCGCCACCGGAGCGCGGAATCAACGGCCAGGCGATTGACTACGAGTACGTGCGGCTGCAATAGCGGCTGGGAGCGAGCGTAAGCGTGATTTGAAAAGAGTGACTTGCTACGTCCTCGAAAATCCCGTTCGCGCTGGCTTACAAGAATGGCCTTGGGTAGGAATACGTCCGTATCGATCGTAGCGCCGGCTTCCAGCCGGCTCTTTTGCCGTTCAGTTGTTCGCCTTTCCTTGACGTCTTCCTCTGGACCCCGCGGTTGTTTCTGTGATCGCTGCCGGTGTTCCAACTTCGCCGGCAGGGATGCCGGCGCTACTCAGCTCCGCGCCTTGGCGAATGGAAAACTTTTGGCCAGTTGCGTAAACTTCTCTTTGAAATCTCGGAACATTTCGGTGAGTGTTTGTATCACATCCGCACCCGTGCTCGGGCGTGGCTATCTAGAGGGGATACGTACCGATGGAGAAGCGCGACAAACGGAATGGGAGTCGCCCTGGAATAGGCGGAAAGCCCGCCTGCGCCTCTCCCGCGGTTTCGTTGCGGCGGGTTGCCGCACTTGCAGTCCTCGCGCTTGTAATTCCCTTCCCCAAAGCGGCGGCGCCCCGAGCGCAAAAATCGGCATCCGAGCCAGGGCTCGCGCCGATTCTCGATTACATTGCGTCGGGCTGGACGACGCTGACGCGCTCGCTTTCGAATTGCGACACGCTCGTTGATCCCAAGCTGGCACCGGGCCAATCGGCGCTCTATCTTCCGGCAGACTTCCCCGAAAACGACGCGATCCGAGATTTGCAAACGCGCTGCCATATTCAGGTGCTGCACCTGCCGAAAGTAATCCATGGCCCCGGAGAGATCGACACGAATCAGCTATCTCCGCAAGGACTGCTCTATCTCGAACACCCGTACGTTGTGCCCGGCGGCCGGTTCAATGAAATGTATGGATGGGACAGCTACTTCATCATTCGCGGGCTCCTGCGCGAGAACCGGATCGGGCTGGCGCGAGGCATGGTGGAAAATTTTTTCTTTGAAATCGAACACTACGGAACCTTCCTGAACGCGAACCGAACTTATTATCTGACGCGCGCGCAGCCGCCGTTTCTCTCAGCGATGATCATGAAGGTGTATGAAGCGGAAAAATCTTCGGGGCAGGAAGATCGGGCGTGGCTGGAGCGCGGGTACGCATACGCAAAAAAGGATTACGAGATGTGGACGCGCCAGCCGCATCTGGCGGGATCGACGGGCCTTTCGCGCTACTACGATTTCGGCTCAGGACCGACGCCGGAGAGCGTGAAGGACGAGAGCGGCTACTACCGGAAGGTGGCCGGATATTTTCTGCTGCATCCCGATCCCGATCACGGCTACATCGTTTTGGACAGCGAGAAAACGGCTGGGGCGGCTGCGATTGGGCGCGAATACACGGTGCAGGTCTGCGACGCGGCGGCGGCTGTGGCAGCAGCCACAAGCGCGACAACGACGACGAACGCGGCGAAAGCGGATTGCGACGCGACGCAAAAAATATCGCTCAGCAGCGAATACTACAAGGGCGACCGCGCGATGCGCGAGTCTGGATTCGACGTGTCGTTCCGGTTCGGGCCGTTCGGCGCCGCGACGCAAGATTACGCGCCGGTGTGCCTGAATAGCATGCTCTACAAGACAGAAACCGACCTGCAGAGGATGAGCGAGATCCTGGGACGCGCGGACGACGCGGCGCAGTGGCGAGAGCGAGCGGCGTCGCGCAAGGCGCTGATGCAGAAATATTTTTGGGACAGCGAGCGCGGAATGTTTTTTGATTACGACTTTCGGAAGAAGGAGCGTTCGAACTACGTTTACGCGACCACGTTCTACCCGCTATGGGTGGGCGCGGCGACGGCGACGCAGGCGAAGGCCGTGGTCGCAAACCTGCAAAAGCTGGAAGGGCCCGGCGGCATGGCCATGAGCACAACGGACTCCGGCGCGCAATGGGATTATCCATACGAGTGGGCGCCGATGCAGCTGATCGCGGTTGACGGAATGTGGAGATACGGCTTCAGCGAGGACGCGAGCCGCGCGTCGTACGAATTTCTTTCGACGGTGGCAATGAATTTCAAGCGCGATGGAACGATCCGGGAGAAGTACAACGCGGTCACGCGATCTGCGGAAACGAATGTGACAGCGGGGTATCAGGCGAATGCCGTCGGGTTCGGCTGGACGAATGGAGTGTTTCTGGTGCTGCTGCATGAGCTGCCGGAAGATTGGAGGCAGAGGCTGGAAGAAGGAGAAATGGTGAAGTGACGAGAACCACCCCACCGCGGTAAAGATCAACGCGGGCTAGAAGCCCGCGCCACGAAGAACCGCGGCGAAAACCGCCGCGGGAAAAACCGAGAGTGGTCCGTCTTAATGAGCGCGGCAGACTAAATCAATGCTAACGGCAAAGGCACGCGGAATGACGATACCAAACATGACGACGGACCCCACAAGACGACGGAATTCCATTCGATTTGGCGCATTCGCAAGCGCGCTGGCGCTGGCCGTGTTGCTCGGCTTGCCGCGAGGCGATTCGGCCGCGCGAGCACAAACCGGAAATGCGGGGGAATCGCTCGAGCTGAGCCGGCCCGCGCGTCCGTGGGAGTTTCTCGCGGCCACGGGGATGCGCGCGGGTCTATTCGGAAACGAAGCAGGAAAATTTGAGGCGTGGGTGTACCCGCTGAAGATTCTGCGCGAATTTCATTTGAGGCTGCATGTGGATGGAGCGGCGCTGCCGGCGGAGGCGCTGGTCCGGCGCGTGATTGTCAGGCCGGAATCGAGCACGATCGTCTACGCGGGGGACACGTTTTCAGTGCGCGAGACGCTGTTCGTTCCGGTGCACGAGCCGGGCGCGATTATTTTTCTGGATGTGGAGTCCGAGCAGCCGCTGGAGATCGAAGCCGCGTTCCAGCGCGACTTTCAATTGGAATGGCCGGCCGGGCTGGGCGGCACGTTCCATCGCTGGGACTATACGCTGCACGCATTCGGATTCGGCGAAGAAGAGCACAAATTCGCCGCGCTGGTGGGCTCGCCGACGGCCGGCGGGCACCACGAAGAGTACGAAACGAACTATGCGTCGTCGAATGAAGATTCGTTCAGCCTGGGAGCGACCGCGGAAAAGAACGAGACGAAGATTATCGTCATCGCGGCGTCGGTTGAAGGCGCAGCGGACGCAGAGGCTACGTACAAGCGGCTGTCTGCGAATGCCAACGCGCTGCTGGAAAATTCCGCGGAATATTACCGGAAGTATCTTGGGGACAGAGTTTCGGTGGAATTGCCGGACGCGGAAATTCAGCAGGCGTACGACTGGGCGCGCATCAGCGTGGCGCAAGGAATGGTGACGAATCCATTTCTCGGCACGGGACTGGTGGCGGGATATCGGACTTCGGGATCGGGGCAGCGGCCGGGATTCGCCTGGTATTTCGGACGCGATGCGCTGTGGAGCACGCTGGCGCTCGATTCGGAAGGCGATTTCGCGACGGCGCGCGCCGCGCTTGAATTCCTGAGCAAATATCAACGCGATGACGGCAAGATTCCGCACGAGATTTCGCAAGGCGCGACATTCGTGCCGTGGTTCAAGGGATACGAGTACGCGTACGCCTCGGCCGATGCGACGCCCCTGTTCATTATTGCGATGAACGATTACGTGACGCAGAGCGGGGACGTCGCGTTCGCGAAAGAAAAGTGGGACAACATTTGGAAGGCGTATGAATTTCTGCGATCGACGTTTGATTCGCAGGGGCTCGCGCAGAATCGGGGCGTTGGACACGGATGGGTGGAAGGAGGGCCGTTGCTGCCGGTGAGCGCGGAAATATATCAGAGCGGCCTGGGAGTGGAAGCCGGGCGGGCAGTGGCGAACCTGGCGCGGCTGGCCGGCAAACTCGATGAAAGCAAGGATGCTGGCGCGACGCTGGACGAGCAAAAAGCCAGGCTGAACGATGCGTTCTGGTCGCCGGAGCAGAACACGTATGCGTACGCGCTCGATCGTGAAGGCAAACGCGTGGCGCTGCCGAGCGTGCTGGCGACGGTGCCAATGTGGTTCGACTTTCTGGATGCGGGAAACGCCGACAAAATGCTGGCGCAACTTGCCGACGAAGATCACGAAACCGATTGGGGCATGCGCATCATTTCTTCGCGCTGGCCGCAATACAGCGGCGGAGGCTATCACTATGGCTCGGTGTGGCCGCT
>DASPVY010000263.1:0-4258 GCA_035622115.1 Candidatus Acidiferrales bacterium | reverse complement strand
GATTGGATCAAGAAAACAGAAATTCCCAACGACCGTTACTACGTGGGAGTATTCTCGATTCTGGACGACCTCGCTAATAAACGTACCGCCGAAGTGATTCAGGAAGCCTCAAGAGGTAAAGCCGCCTCAGGATCGCCGCAGCGCAAAATCGCTGATCTGTACAACTCCTTCATGGACGAGAAAGCAATTGAAGCGAAGGGTTTTGCGCCCATCAAGCCGCATCTCGACAAAATCGCGGCGATCCGAAACAAAAAAGAATTGGCCTTCGCTCTGGGCGCGAGCGTGCGGGCTGATGTCGACCCGCTCAACAACACCAACTTTCACACTCCGAATCTGTTCGGATTATGGGCCGGGCCTGACTTTAACGACTCGGCGCACTACACGGCCTATCTGCTGCAGGGCGGATTGCAGCTTCCGGATCGCGACTATTACATCTCCGCCGGCGAACCGATGAAAAAGACTCGCGAGGAATATCAGAAACACGTGGCTGCGATGCTGAAGTTGGCCGGATTCAGCGAGACCGACGCGCGCGCCGCTCGGATTGTGGAATTGGAACACAACATTGCCGAGAAGCACACCAGCCTTGCCGACGATCAGGACCTGCATAAGGCAAATAATCACTGGAACCAGTCAGATTTTGAGACGAAGGCTCCGGGGCTGGATTGGAACGAATTTTTTCGTGGTGCAGAACTTGCAGAACAAAAAAAGTTCATCGTCTGGCAGCCGGCTGCGTTTGCCGGCGAGTCGCAGCTCGTCGCCTCCGAGTCACTCAATACGTGGAAAGATTGGCTGGCCTTCCATCTGATCGAATTCTACGCCGCAGTTCTGCCGAAAGCGCTCAGCGAGGAGCGCTTCGCATTTTTCGGCAAGTCGCTTTACGGAGTGCCGGAGCAGCGTCCGCGATGGGAGCGTGGCGTCTTTATTGTAAATGATTTGCTGGGCGACGACGTCGGCCGCATCTACGCGCAAAAGTATTTTTCTCCAGAGGCCAAAGCCCAAGGTGAGGCAATGGCGCACAACATTGTGGAGGCGTTCCGCAAACGCATCGATGCGCTGACCTGGATGAGTCCCGCCACCAAGGCTGAGGCTAAAGCCAAACTCAGTTCGCTTTATGTGGGGATCGGCTATCCCGAAGGCTGGCATGACTATTCCGGACTCGAAATCAACCCCGACGACATTTTTGGCAACATCTGGCGCGGTTCTCGATTTGGATATCATTACGCTCTCAGCCGGCTCGGAAAAAATGTAAACCGTAAAGAATGGTCGATGACGCCGCAGACCGTCAATGCGGTTCACTTGCCCTTGCAGAGCGCGCTTAACTTTTCAGTCGCAATTTTGCAGCCTCCGTTCTTCGATCCGAAGGCGCCTGCGGTCGTGAACTATGGCGCGATCGGATCGATTATTGGGCACGAAGTCAGCCACACCTTCGACACAAAAGGTAGCGCGTACGATTCAAAGGGTCAGCTGCGCAATTGGTGGACACCCGAAGACCTCAAGCATTTCGAAGAAGGCACCGCTAAGCTCGTCGCCCAATACGACACGTACGAGTCCTTTCCCGATCTGCACGTCAACGGCAAGCAAACAATTGCGGAAAACATCGCCGATCTGGGCGGCATCTCGGCTGCGTATGACGCCTACCGCGCTTCGCAGGGCGGCCAAGAAGCTGCGCAGCGGGATGGGTTTACCAGGGATCAACAGTTTTTCATCGCTTTCGCTCAGAACTGGGCAACGGCCGCGCGGCCAGCTGCGCTGAGGCGGTATGTGTTGACCGACGAGCACTCGCCTCCCGAATATCGCGCCGACACTGTGCGCAACGTCGACGCTTGGTATGCGGCGTTCGATGTGAAGCCCGGACAGACGCTGTATCTCTCGCCGCAAGACAGGGTGCGGATCTGGTGAGCGATTCCCGGTGAGAGGGAATATGGGAAGCGCCGTGTCATTTCAATGCAATCGCCAAGGAACGCCAATGCGCTATTTCGATTCCCGTAACCAGACGGTGATCGCGAAAGCGACTTGATTCCGCGTTGTTCGGAGGCCACCGCACACGCCATCGCCCCGGCCGCTTGTAATTTTCCGGCCTCGGTTGCCGCTGAAGCTCGATATGTTATACTCCCGCCGCTCCGAGATCGATGGCAGGCCTACAGGTCAGGCGCGGGAACGCAATTGGGAATCGCGGTGGGTTGCGACCCGGTCGCCGCCTTGTCCGGTTTTGATCTTTGTTCGAGTGCGAATCGCGGCATAGCACGAGCCGCGGCAGCTGCCTCGTCACCCCCCGCAGCGGCAGCGGTACCGCCTCATGCACACCATCGCCCACAGTCGTCGAGGAGGCGTTCGTTTTTCAACGGCGCCAATACTGCGTCGCTGAGGTGAAACTCTTTGAAGATTCTGATCACCGGTGGATGTGGTTTTGTCGGTGCACAGCTCGCGTTTCATTTTCAGCAGCGCGGCCATTGCGTCGTCGTCGCAGACAACCTTGTGCGCCGGGGAAGCGAACTGAATCTGCCGCGCTTTCGTCGGCACGGCATTGATTTCGTCCACGTGGATGTACGCAACGCTGAAGACCTCGCGGGCCTGCCCAAAGGCATCGATTTGATTTGTGATGCAAGCGCTCAGCCCTCGGTCGTAACTGGCTATGCGAACCCGTTATTCGACATCACGAACAATTCGCTCGGACTAATCCACGTCCTCGAATTCGCGCGTCACCGGGGCTGCCCTCTGATTTTCTGGAGCTCCAATCGCGTGTACAGCGCCGACAAAACCAATTCTCCCCCGCGACGGACTGAAGCTACCCGGCTCGTTTGGGATAAAGAAGCCTGCCGCCGCCTTTACAGTGACAAGCTATTGGCGGGCTTCGATCCGGATCACGGTTTTTCAGAAGAGTTCACGCTTGACGGATGCGAGCGAAGCATCTATGGCTTGAGTAAGCTCATGGCCGATCTGGCGTGTCAGGAATATGCCGGCGCGTTCGGTTTAAAAACGGTCATAAATCGTTTCGGTGTCATCAGCGGCGAAGGCCAGTTTGGGAAATCTGACCAGGGCTGGGTCACGTGGTGGGCTGTCGCTTTTCACTTCGGGCTGCCACTCCGGTACATCGGGTGGGGAGGTAAACAGGTGCGCGATATCCTCTTCATCGAGGACGTCTGCCGGCTGGTGGATCTGCAGATCGAAAACCTCGATCGGATATCCGGACAGGTTTTCAACGTCGGTGGCGGCCCGGCGAATTCCTGCTCCTTGGTCGAAGCAACGAATTTGTTGCGCGAGAAATTCGGCCGAGATATTTCCATTGGATACGATAAAGAGCCCCGCAAAGCCGATCAGTCCATTTACATGACCGACAATCGCAAGGTCGAACGAGTTCTCGGCTGGAAGCCGACAATCGGAATCTCGGAAGGCTACGATCGCATCCTCGCGTGGATCAAAGAAAACGAAGCGGAATTGCAATCGCTGTACGCCACGGCGCAATCCGAGACTGGGGCAATGAAATGAAAATTCTAGTCACTGGTAGCAGCGGGCTCATTGGCTCGGAAGCGGTCGAGCACTTCGACCGTGAAGGCCACGAAGTGATCGGCGTGGACAATAACATGCGCCGAGAGTTTTTTGGCGCCCCCGGTGACACCGCCTGGAACCTCGCTCGGCTCCGAAGCATAACGAAGCGTTTCGCACATGAATCCTTGGACATTCGCAATCGCGAAGGCGTATTCGAGCTTTTTCGCACTCACCGGTTCGGCAGGATCATTCATTGTGCTGCGCAGCCCTCTCATGACAAGGCCGCTCAAATTCCGCTGGTCGATTTCGACGTCAACGCTGGCGGAACGCTGAATCTCCTGGAAGCGGCGCGGCAAACGTGTCCCGAAGCGCCCTTCCTGTTCATGAGTACGAACAAGTTTTACGGGGACGCCCCCAACGAGCTTCCGCTCAAGGAACTCCAAACGCGCTACGATTACGCGGATCTCAAGGATTTCGAGGGCATCGCGGAAGATTTTCGAATCGATCGCTCGCTTCATTCAATTTTCGGCGCGTCGAAAGTCGCCGCTGACGTAATGGCGCAGGAGTACGGGCGTTACTATGGTCTACCGGTGGCGATCTTTCGAGGCGGATGCCTGACCGGACCGAATCATAGCGGCGTCGAGTTGCACGGCTTTCTTTCCTATCTTGTTAAGGTGGCCTTTTCCGGACAGACGTACACGGTTTTCGGCTACAAGGGCAAGCAGGTGCGTGACAACATTCATAGCCACGACGTGATTGCTGCCATGGAAGC
>DASPVY010000262.1:0-3275 GCA_035622115.1 Candidatus Acidiferrales bacterium | reverse complement strand
GATTAGCTTCTCAGCGGATTGGCCAGCGCGCGCTCGGCTGCGTCCGCAGCCACCGCCCTCATTTCTTCGTGGATCAGGCCGTTCGATGCGATCAGCTCGCGATCGCCCGCGTGGTAGGGATGCCCGGCGAAATCGGTGACGGTTCCGCCCGCTTCGCGCACGAGAAGAATTCCGGCCGCTGAATCCCACGCCTTGAGCCCGAATTCCCAGAAAGCCTCGAATCGGCCGCAGGCCACCGAGCTGAGATCGAGCGCGGCGGATCCGGCCCGGCGAACACCGTGCGAGCGCAGCGTAAATTCCCAGTAGTAATAAATATTCGGATTCGAAGTGCGCTTGTGCGAAGGAAAGCCCGTGGCCAGCAGGCTCTTCGAAATCGTCGCGATCTGCGAGACGTGGATTCGTTTCTGATTCAGAAACGCGCCCCCGCCGCGCGTCGCCGTGAACAGCTCGTTGGCGATTGGATTCAAAACTGCCGCGACCAGCGGCACGCCCTCTTCAAACAGCGCAATCGAAACCGCGAAACACGGATAGCCGTGCGCGAAATTCGTCGTGCCGTCGAGCGGATCCACATACCAGCAATAGCGCGAAGCCGCCGCCGCATCGCCGCTTCCTTCTTCCGCGACGATGGCGTGCTTCGGAAAATGAGTTTGCAGCCGGTTGACGATGGCCGCTTCGGATTTTTTGTCCGTTTCGGTCACGATGTCTACTTCGCCTTTGTACGAAATTTTTTGCGGGCGGCTGTGCTCGGCCACCAGAATTTCGCCGGCCTCGCGCGCCGCTTCGACGGCGATTTCCAGAAAATGGCTTGGCGAACTTTCCGGCGCGCTCATCTCGTTGCCTTCGCGGTCAAATATTCCTTGCGGTAGTGAATCGTCTTCGCTCCCTGCACTTCCAGTTGTATATGCCGGTAGGTCGCCGGAGGAGGCACGGGCTGCGGGTAATAGCCTAGCAGATATTGCGTGCGCAACTCGCGGTTGATGCGGTCGAACATGGCGTCGAGCTGATCGAAATTGTCGAGCGTGAACATCGCGCCGCCGGTGCTGTCGGTGATGGTGACGATGGCGTGCTCCCCGGCGGTGTTGCGGCCGCTTTCGTTCGGCACCGGACGAATCAAAATCGTATAAATCAGCGCCTCGGACGCGATCGCCGCCCGCCGCGCATCTTCGAATTTGTAGACGCTGGTGGTTTCGCCAGCGTCCGTCACCAGGACGATCACGCGCCGGCGATTCGGCGCCAGCCGGGTAATCGCCCGCGAGCCCAGCACCAGCGCATCGTAGAGCACGGTTCCCGCGCCCGGAGAAAGCTTGTGCGCCGCCGCCACCAGCGACGATACGTTTGAGGAAAATTCCGCCACTTGCTCGACGTTGTCGGAAAATTGAAATACGCCCAATTCGTCGCCCGGCCGCACGATTTTTTGGATGAAACGCGCGGCGGCTTCGCCTTCGAATTTCAACTCCTTCATCGTGCTCAGGCTCGTGTCCACCATCAGCGCCATTTCCAGCGGCTGATTCGTTTCCGCCTCGAAGCGGTCGATTTTTTGCGGCACGCCTTCTTCGGAAATCTGAAAACTGTCTTTCGGAAGATCGGGAATCGGGCGGCCGTTCTCATCCAGGACGCTGGCGAGCACGGTGACCAGATTCGTCTGGACGCGTATGCCCCCGGTTTTTTGCGGCGCGAGAACATCCGCGGCATTCGCCCATAGCGCGCACGCCAGCGCCAGCAGACCGCATGGGAGCCTCGAACTTTGGATTTTCATCTACGGAATAGATTCATTCTCGCGGGAATTGGGTGCTGCGGCCGGAATTTGCCCGTCGGCCCACACCGAGCCGTCGGCAAAAAACTCCTTTTTCCAGATGGGCACCGTGCTCTTGAGCGTCTCGATGGCGTAGCGGCAGGCCTCGAATGCGGCGGCGCGATGCGGCGCGCTGACGACGATGAAAACGCTGGTTTCGCCGACGTTGAGGCGTCCCAGGCGATGCACGATTCCAATGCGATTGGCCGCGAATTTCTGCTGGATTTCGGCGCCGATATCGCGGATTTTCGCCAGCGCCATGGGCTCGTAGGCCTCGTATTCCAGATAGAGCGTTTCGCGGCCGCGAAAATTGTTGCGCACGAAACCGTCGAAGATGACGGCCGCTCCATCCTCGGGCAAGCGCATCGCCTTCATAATTTCTTCGCTGCGGATCGGCGCGCGCGTCAGCTCGAAGAAATCGTTTGCGGCCGCAGTTTGCTGTCCGCCGCTGACGGGCGGAAGAAACGCGACCTCGTCGCCCGGCGAAAGTGGCGAGCGCCAGGGCGCGTATTCTTGGTTGATCGACGCCGCGACAGACGCGCGAAATTCAAGGAGCTTGGGAAATTGACGTCCGTAGCGCTCGAAAAGATCTTCCAGGCGCGCGCCGTCGGAAAGCTCGGCGTCGTCGTGTTGCAGGCCGGTGATTTCGCGGAGTTGCCCGAAAAACAGCACCCGGACACGCATGCATTCATTTTAGCCCGGCATCGCGGGCATTACTATCCGCATTGCCCGCGTCGTGTAACCACGCGATGAGTCGCGGTTCACGGCAGAGCCCCGCTCGATTGTTCGCGAGACACTCTTCGCAGACCTTCGCAACAATTTGCATCCGCATCCTGATAAGGTTTAACCGAGGAACACGACATGCGCGACCCTTCGGCGCTGTGGAAGGCTTGGAAGTTTCTGTTCAGCATTCTCATGCTGGCGGCAGTGCTTTACTACGCCCACGTCTTCAGAAATATGTGGCGAGAAGTGATGAAGCAAACCGTCAACAGCGAGCGCGCCTGGATTGGCTTGAAAGAACCCGTCACGATTGATGTTCTCGAACTCACGCCGCGATTGAAGATCGAAGCTCATTACATCATCGAAAATTTCGGCCACGGTCCCGCTCTGAAAGTGACGCCCAGCGGCTGGTTTCTGGACGATTCCAAAACTCTCAAGACTGTTGCGAACGGAATATGCCGTGGCGCAGAGGAATTCAGCACCGGAACGGTCCCGCTCGGTTCCGGACTCACTGAACAGGCGCCCATGGGGTTCACGCTCTTCCAGAGCCAATTCCACATGGAAACCATCGGCTCCCCTCGCGATCCGTGGCAAGGGCCTGCCGAACCCGATTTGAAGCATCTCTGGTTTGTAGGATGCATCGCCTATATCGACCAATTTAAGAACGCGCGCTGGACGCGATTCTGCATGGAGTCCGAACCCACACCGCAACCAATTACCAAGGACGTCCCGCTGCGGTATTGCCCGCTGTACAACGACACCG
>DASPVY010000261.1:0-3191 GCA_035622115.1 Candidatus Acidiferrales bacterium | reverse complement strand
TTCCGCCAGATCGCGCGCGCCGGCAACGTGCTTCAGAATCCAGCGAATCTTGAGGGCGCTGAAATAGGTCGAGAGCGGCAAGCCGGTCTGCAGGCGAAAACGGTCCTGGCCTCCCGTGCGAGCGAAATCTTCCACTTCGTCTGCGACGCGCATGTCTTGCCAGACAATGGCGTTGGTGAGCGGCGCGCCGGTGCGGCGATTCCAAAGGACGGTGGTTTCGCGCTGGTTGGTGATGCCAATGGCCGCGAGATCGCCGGCTGAGAGCGAGCGCTGGGACATCGCCTCGTCGATCACAGCTTGCGTATGCCGCCAGATTTCTCCGGGATCGTGTTCGACCCAACCGGGCCGGGGATAGATTTGCTGGTGTTCCTTCTGCGCGAGTGCAACCACGCGTCCCGCGCGATCGAACACAATAAACCGCGTGCTGGTGGTGCCTTGATCGATCGCGCCGATGTAACTGGCTTTCACGGAATTTCCTGGGCCGGCGTCAGCTTGCGCCGATCAGCAGCGAGTGATCTCCAACGGCTGAGGCGGTTAATCCGACCACCGTTGCGGTGCTCGGTCCCAGCGATGGTCTTTCAGCGACTCGAGGGTGTCTTGGTCAAGCGGGCCCGCATCGCTCGCCTGGGCGTTGCTGCGAGCATGCTCGGGTTTGCGCATCCCGACGATCGTGGTGCTCACGTCTGGATTCGAAAGGGTGAACCGCAGCGCCATTTCCGGCAGCGTCATTCCTTCGGGCAGGATTTTTTTCAATTTGTCGACGCGCGTGACTGTCTTCTTGAGATTTTCAGGACCAAAATATCCCGATCGCCAGTCATTCGAGGGAAATTTGGTTTTCGCGGTGAACTTGCCGCCGAGGCTTCCCTCATCAAGGGGCACTCGCGCGATGACTCCGATGTTAAGTTCGCGGCAGACGGGAAACAGATCGTCTTCCGGCGCCTGATCGAAAATGTTGTAGATCACCTGAACCACATCGACGAGTCCGGTCCGCAAAGCGCGAATTCCATTGTTGGGCTCCCAGCGATTCAAGCTCAACCCGAATGCACGAATCAGGCCGTCGTTCTTCAGCTTCTCGACGGTGGTGCGGAATTCGCGTTCGTCCGTCCAGCTGTCGTCCCAAGCGTGGAATTGCAGCAGATCGATCGCGCCGGCGCCGAGTTTTTGGCGAATCCAGCGCGCATGCTCGAAGACGTGAGCGGCCGGAAAGACGTCCCGATACCTGTCGCGGGACGACGCCGGCCATTTACGATTCAGCGGGGGAATCTTTGAAGCCGAGTATAAGCGCTTGTCCGGATTCTTTGCCAGAATTTGGCCGAGCAGAGCGTCGCTTTTCCCTTCGCCATAGGCCCAGGCCGTGTCGAAAAAATTGCAGCCCAAGTCAACCGAGATTTGCATGGCATCGAGCGATTGGCGGTCATCCGAACCGCTCCAGCCGCTCATGCCCCAGAGGCCGTGGCCAATTTCACTGACCTCGAATCCCGTGCGTCCCAGTTTCCGGTACTTCATCCGATGGCCTCTTGTGCGTTCCTAGCCAAGGTCAACCCTCATCGAGCCCGCGCGCTGCCGGTTCGGCAAATGGAGCCGCAGGCGGAGGGTTTATATCACAGCCTTTGGAGTGTGGTGCGGTGGAATTCTGGCTGCTTGAACGCACGCGTTTCGAAGTTGGTCAGCGAGAAGCGGTAAACGCAGATGGTGGGAGGGTTCTAGCCTGTTCGAGCGCCGCGTCGAGATTCTTCTTCACCGCGCTCGCTTCCGCGGCGATCCGGGATTGCGTCTCGCGCCGTGTGTTTCCGACTTCGTCCAGCTCCGGTCCGGGTGTCGGAGTCAGCAACTGCTCCGCGCGCAGGTAGCAGGCATACGCGAGACGCGCCGGCAGTTCATGCCGCGCAAGAAATTGCCCGTAGTTGAACCAATCCACGGCTTCCGCGCGCGCGTCGTTTAGCTTGGCGTCCAAGGCGAGAGCGGCTTGATATTCGGATGCGGCGTCGCTCGCGCGGCCTGCGGCGTCGAGCGCGTCGGCAAGATGCGACTCAGCAAGGCTCTGATCTTTGACGTCGCCGGCGTTCTCCGCGAGCCCCGCTGCGTCGCGATACTCCGCGATCGCCTTTTGCGGCTCGCGCGTTTTCGTATAGGCGTCGGCCAATTCGATCATTACGGCCGCTCGTTGCTGCGGCGAAATGGCGCCCGGCGCCTGCGCGACCGGTCCCGACCGCTTCAGAAATTCTTCGAAATGCGTCGCGGCTGCGGCGCTTTGTCCGGCTCGCACGAGCGCTTCTGCGAGGTAGAGCTGCGCGTTCCGTTGCGAAGGATCCGCGTCGATGGCGCGGTCCCAACTGGCAATCGCTTCATCCGGGCGCCCGAGCCGCGCCGCGAGCAGACCGAAATTCACTAACGCATCCGCATTTTGAGGAAATCGCGCCAGCATTTGCTTGTAGTGCTCGTAGGCGTCGTCAAAGCGCCCGGCTTCGATTAACGCTCTGGCACGCGCTTCCTGCGGCGCGGGATTTGACGGATTCACTTCCACGGCCCGCGTCAGCGCGGATAGTTCGTCGTCGGCGCGTCCGGCCGTCGCGTCGGCGCGCGCGATGCGCATCTCGAGCGTGCTGTCGTAGGGATTCATGCTCGCCGCGGTCATCAGGTGAGAGAGATTTCCGTCGTCGCTCGCCGCGACGTAGCGAATTTGATCCACGCTGCCCCAAAGAAAAAGCGCCAGCACGATGCCGACTTTCATCGAGTTGGCGGCCGCGCTCTGCCCTCCGAGCCAGTTTGTAGCGGCGGTTTGGACCGGCCGGCGATCTTTTCGGTCGATCAGTACCGACGCAATCCTGGAATCACGCAGCTTCCAGATCGCGCCGTCCAGCATGAAATGGTGGATATTCACCAACGCCGTGAAAATCAAGAAGCTCACGGCGAAATCGTAGTGGAAGGCGTAACTGACGATCCACGGCCCGCAGATGAACAAGCCGATGCCTCCGGCGATTAGCGTCGCAAAGTAACGCCCCATTCGCCACGCCACGCGCCCCGCGGCGACCGCTTCGCGCCGCGCATAATAGCTGGTGATCCACAAGTATTGGGTGGAATGCAGAACGGCGAGAATGCCGGTGCTGTAGCGCGTCTGCGGAACCGCCAGCCGGTATCCCAGTTCGAGCGCCGTCGGCAGAACGAACCAGAGCGATTGCGTGGCCAGCAGG
>DASPVY010000260.1:0-5797 GCA_035622115.1 Candidatus Acidiferrales bacterium | reverse complement strand
TAGCGAACGTCCGGATGATAGCGAGCGATGTTGTCGAGAATGTGGCCATTGACGACGAGAAGATCGCGCCAGCCGTCGTTGTCGAAATCGAAGAAGCGCGCGCCGAAAGCGCTGTTGAGCATGTCGGACTGTCCGAGGCCGGAGGAAATGGTGGCGTCCGTGTAAGTGCCGTCGCCATTCGAGTAGTAGAGACGATTGAGCTCGAAATCGAGATGGCTGACGAAAAGATCCATGCGGCCATTGTTGCGGAGATCGGCGGCATCAGCGGACATGCCCGCTTCAGGGCGGCCGTCTTCGCTGAAGCCGGCGCCTGCGGTGTAGCTGACATCGCGAAATGTGCCGTCGCCGTTATTCAGGTAGAGAAAATTTCGCTGGGTGTCGTTGGCGATGAAAATGTCGGGCCAGCCGTCGCCATTGAGGTCAGCGAGGACGACGGCGAGACTCTTGCCGTCGTGGTTGACGAGGCCGGCTTTCTCGGTGACGTCAGTGAAAGTGCCGTCACCATTGTTGTGATAGAGGCGCGGCGAAGTGCCGGGGAAATTATCGGGATGGCAATAGCTGCTGACCTGCGGAAGCTTTTCGTAGCCGGGACGAAAATCGCCGCAGACGGTTGGATGATCGACGTCGTACTTCACGTAGTTCGCGACGAGGAGATCGAGCTTGCCGTCGCGATCGTAATCGAACCAGCCCGCAGCCGTGCCCCAATTTCCATCGTTGCCGACGCCGGCTTTGGCGGTGACGTCGGTGAAAGTGCCGTCCCCATTGTTGTGCAAGAGAACGGAATGGCGATAGCCGGTCATGTAAATATCGGGAAAGCCGTCGTTGTCGTAATCGCCGATGGCGACGCCGAAGAAAAAGGTGCCGTCTGAATGGATGCCACTGGAGGCAGTGACATCGGTGAACGTGCCGTCGCCGTTGTTGCGATAGAGCGCGGGCTGTGGAGCGTGGGCAGGATGAAAGAGCGGAGTGAAACCGCTATTGACGAAGAAGGCGTCGAGAAATCCGTCCTGATTGTAGTCGAGCCAGGCGACGCCAGCGCCCATGGTTTCGGGATACATGCGTTTCGGAGATTGGCCGCGCTCGTGATGGAAATGGATACCGGCGGAGCGAGTGACATCGGCGAACTGGACTTGAAACGGATTCGCGACATTGGAAGTGGCGCCAGGCGGAGCGGCGGCAGCGGTCTTGAAAGCCGACGGACGCGTTTGGGAATGCGCGCCCAGGAAGGTAAAGGCGGTGACGAGGGCGAAAAGGAAGACCGGCCGCGCCGAAGTGGAACGCAGGATCGCCCGGGGACGCCAGTGCAGGTGCATTGCGCGAAAAATCTTAACATCGCGCGAGCGGCAGCGAGTGACAGAAATTGGAAGAGGCTTGCGCGCCGGAAAAGCATGAGAAACAGGTCGTTTGTGTAACAACGATCAAAAAAATTTGAATATCCACAGGCGGCCAGTTTGCGCTTGACAGCGCGAAACACGACGGATAGGCTAACGCCCATTCGAATCGTGAATTCGGGGGTTAATCCTGGGCCAGTGTGTGCAGCAACGAAACGTTCCTGAAGACTGCGCGTTTCCAGTCGTGGATTCCCCCCAGATTCGAATCAGCGGAAATTCCCTGGCGAGACTGGTTTGGTGCACATGTCTGGCGGTGGCGGCCGTCGCGGGAACGGCGTCGCAAGCGGCGGGCGCGAGCGCGGTTCCGGCGCCGCGCAAGGTGATCATCGATACCGATCCAGGTACCGACGACGCGATTGCAATTCTGCTGGCGCTGAACTCGCCGGAACTGGACGTGAAGGCGCTGACGGTCGTTGCCGGGAACGTCACGCAGAAGCAGGGACTTGAAAATGCCCTGAAGCTGACATCGCTTGCGAACCGCTGCGACGTGGCGGTGGCGGGCGGCGCGGAACACCCGCTGTTTCAGAAATTGATCACGGCGGAATTCTGGCACGGGAAAAACGGGTTGGCGAACGTGGAACTGCCCGCGCCGAAATGCAAAGCGGATGAGCGCTTCGCGGCAGACCTGATTATCGAGATGGTGCACGCGGCGCCGCACGAAATTACGCTGGTGCCGGTGGGACCTGAAACCAATATCGCGCTGGCTGTGCTGAAGGATCCGTCGATCGTGCCGCTGGTGAAGGAAGTGATCGTGATGGGCGGATCGATTTCGGGCGGGAACGTCGACGCGGCGGCAGAAGCGAACATTTACAACGATCCAGAAGCGGCGCAAATCGTTTTTCAGGCGGGCTGGCCGGTGACGATGGCCGGGCTGGACGTTGGAAACATGACGCTGTTCACGCGCAAGCATCTGGCGGAACTGGCGAAGACGCACGGGCCGGAAAACGATTTCATGGTATCGGTGCTCGATTATCTCGACGGGATGGCGGAAAAGTTCGGGGACTCCGGCGCACCGATGTATGACCCGCTGGCCGTAGGGCAGGCGATCGATTCAACGATCTTGAAAACGCAGCCGATGCACGTGGACGTGGAAACGCGCGGCGACTTCACTCGAGGCGAAACGGTGGCCAACCGCCGGAACGCCGTCGAGAATAACGTGCTGCACGGCGACCGTTACATCATCGAAGGCGTCACGGAAGTGAAGCCAAACGTGCAAGTGGCCACGGGCGTGGACGCCGAACGATTTCTTCAGCTATTGATTTCCCGGGTTCAAGGAAAGTAAGCCGAAGGCACAGGGACGAAAATAACGATACTCGCAAACTCAAGACTAACGGGAGAGCGACGATGAAGATGTTCAAGACGATGATCGTGGCGATGGGGCTGCTGGGATTGCTGATCGCAGCCGGCGGCGTGAATGCGCAATCGCTGCAACGCGGCGAAATCCGCGGGTTCATTTACGACTCGACGCACTCGGTGGTACCGAACGCCAAGGTGACGATCCAGAACCCGTCGACCGGATTCAAGCGCGAGCTGACCACGGATCAAACGGGCAGCTACGTATTCGCCGACCTGCTCCCCGGCGTATACAAGATCCGGGCTGAGGCGACCGGGTTTGCGGCCACAGAGGTCACGGATATCACGGTGGAAATCGGCGCGAGCCTTTCGTTGGACGTTACGCTGCCGGTCAAAGGCCAGACGCAGGAGGTAACGGTGAGCGCGTCGGCGACAGGGCCGGTGGACACGACAACCGCGGGAATCAACCAGGTGATCAACACCACGGATATTGAAGATCTTCCTCTTTCAGGCCGCGACTATCGCGATCTCGCGCAATTGAGCTCTTCGGCGCAGATCGTTCCTGGATTGCGCGGCGGCATCCGGCTCGGCGGGCAGCAGAGCGATTACCTGGGAATGGTGGTCGATGGACAGGATACCTTCAACAACTTCTTCGCGGAGATTTTCGGGTCGCTGGAAACGAAGAATTTCACGATTCCGATGGAAGCGGTGCAGGAATTTCAGGTGGTGACGAACGGCTTCGCCCCAGAGTTTGGACGTGCGACCGGCGGACTTGTGAACGTGGTGACCAAGTCGGGAACAAACGAACTTCATGGTGAGGCGCACGAGTATTATCGCGGAGGCGGATTGACTGCGAATGATGGCCTGGGCGAGCCGCCAAACATCAGCGAGCAAAATCAGTTTGGCGGATCGGTGGGATTCCCGATCCACAAAGATCGTCAGTTCCTGTTCCTAGCCGCGGACACCCAGAAAGAGAACGGGCCACTCCTGACTAACTTGTGCGGAACGGGGACTGTCGCGGAATGCAACTCCACATTGGTGGGCTCGACGGGACCCGTGTTCGCGAATTGCATACCTGGCACCTGCGCCACCGGTCAAATTCCGCTTCCGGGCGGCGCAACGTCGGGCTTCACGCTGCCCCCGTCGTGCGCTGCGCCGAGCGCTGGAGAGTCATTCCTAAATGACTGCTTTGACGTGAACAGCCTCGCCGCCTTCGATGGGCCGCACACGCAATTCCAGGATCTGTTTACGTTACTCGGCCACTACGACTATCAGTTCACTCCGGCGAATCACTTCAGCGTTCGGGCATACGGCACGCGGAACCACACCAGCGGCTTTACGGGCGGCCTCGGACAGAACGAAACCCCAGCGGCATTTGACAGCACGGAGAACTTCCTGAATGAGGGCATCAGCGTCGCGTTTTCGCTCAGTACGGTGATGGGCCGAAAAGTAAACGAACTCCGCGTCAGCGTGGCGGCCGAAAACCGCATTCGTCATTCGAACGGGCCGGGCACCCCGACAACGCTGGTCGGCAGCTATCTATTCGGCAACCGCTACTATTTGCCGATCAACGGCGAAAACGACAAATTGCAAGTGGGGGACAGCTTTTCCTATTCGTTCGGAAAACACGACATCAAGTTTGGCGGCGACTCGATCACGTTTGAAGATCGCAAAGATACGTTCGTTGGGTGGTCTTCCGGAGAATACGAATTCTCAAACGTGGCCGCCTTCAACACCGCCTCGCCCTTTGCGTTCATTCAGGACGTGGGGCTAAACAGCGTTCCGCTCTTTAATGCCGGCACGCTTTATCCCAACTACCTGAACGGCACCGGACTTTACTGGCAGGACAAATGGCAAGTCACACCGCGGATTACGCTGACTTATGGGTTGCGCTGGGATGGGCAGTGGTATCCGCAACCGCAAACGGCACAGCCCGGAGTTGAAACCTATGCCGGACTGGGATTGAATTCGAAGACCATTCCGATCCCGCAGCGTGTTCCGGACGACTTCAACCAGTGGGGCCCACGAATCGGACTGGCGTGGAACGTGGGATCGAGTCACGCACCGACGGTCGTGCGGGCTGCGTGGGGCTACTACTACGCCGTCATTCCCACAATTTTTATGCCGACGAGCGGCGGCGGGAAAACGGAGGGAATATTCTGCTTCTTCGATACGTCGTGCCTGCCGACCCCCGGTTTTCCTTATCTCCAACCACCCTCGATACCGCAAGGGATCAATGAAATCTGCGCAATTGCCACTATCGGGTGTCCCGCCCCCAATCTCGTAGACCCGAATTTCCGCGATCCGCGCGTCTCGAGCCTGACGTCAGGAATTGAGCATACATTCGCGGGAAATTGGACGCTGACGGGAACGTTTGCGTGGGTCAATTCGCAGCACCTGAGGACCGGTGGATATGGATCGGAAGAAGCGTGGTACCGGAATTACGTGAGATGCGGCGGTCCAAACGAGCCGCCCGCGCTCGACCAGTTCGGCCGATCGATACTCTGCGGACTGCTGGACCCGACGTTGGCCTATGACACCGATACGACAGCCAGCTACGCCCACGGGAATTATGAGTCGATGGTGATTAACATCACGAAGCGTTTCGCAAACCGCTACCAATTCTTCGCTAACTACATGTTGTCGCAAAACAAGGACAATGGAGCGAGCGAACGCGACACGGACACATATTTTGGCCAACAGGATCCGTTCAACCTCAATCTCGACTACGGCCGGAATGGCCTGGATATCCGCGACCAATTCAAGATGGGCGGGGTGGTCCAGTTGCCATGGGGCTTCCTATTCAGCTCGACGGTGATCGCGCACAGCGGAGTTCCGTTCCCGCTCTACGTCAACGTGGACGTGAACGGAGACGGCGCGGCCAATTCCACATACTCACACAACAACGACCGGCCCAGCGTGCAGATTGGAAACGGTAAGCCATACCTTCTGGGACGTTATCCGTTTGATCAGCCGAGCTTCGCGGAATGGGACGCTCGAATCGCGAAGAACATCAAGATGGGCGAGCGATATACGTTGCAGCTCTCCGGCGATTTCTACAATCTGACGAACAAGGCAAATCTGTATTCGGACCCGGACACCAACGGTACCAT
>DASPVY010000259.1:0-3737 GCA_035622115.1 Candidatus Acidiferrales bacterium | reverse complement strand
AAATTTAATATTTGCGAGAGCAAAATGACGCCATTGAAATCGAGCTCATCTTCCGTTTCGAGCAGCCGAACCAGCAAGGCGGATCGCGTGGTGCCGTAGCTTTCGCCGAAGACGTACTTTGGCGAATTCCAGCGCCCGTATTTTCCGAGGAATTGAACGATGAAATCGGCAAATGCGTTTCCGTCCGGATCGACGCCGTAAAAAGCTTTTTCTCCGTCCTTGCCGCTGATGCGGCTGAAGCCGGTCCCCGGCGCATCGACGAAGACGAGATCGCTCGCATCCAGCAGGCTGTAATCGTTATTCACCACTGCATACGGCGCAGCCGGTGTGTGCGAATCGTCCGCGGTCACCACGCGCTTCGGACCGAATGCGCCCATGTGAAGCCACACGGTTGAGGAGCCTGGGCCGCCGTTATACAAAAACGTCAGCGGACGCGGCGCTCCCTTGGTGTCCGATTTGAAATACGCGACGTAGAACATGCTCGCTTCAGGAGGCGGATTCTTGAAGTCATCGTTTGCGTGATTCTGCGGAACGTCATCCCAACCCTTCGGGTGAACGACAATCGTGCCGGCGTACGCGTCGTAATTGACCACAGCTCCGCCAACCGTCACGGATCCTTTGCTGGACTGCTGCTCGGGCTTGAAGTGCTCGATCTGTCGCAATTCTGGGTTGCAGCAGGATGTGTCCTGACGTTCCTGCGCATGTACGACCACTCCCTGCAGTGCGCAAAGCACAATTAAGAATGGGCCTATCCTCGAAATCGGCGTTCGCATTGAGCGTACCTTTCCTGTTTGTGTTGTCGGCGGCTCTTCCCGGCACTTTTTGCGTGAGGAAGGAAATTACACTTCTCTTCACCGAAAATCAATTGAGGAAGAAAATCACAGTGCGGGTTTCGGCCAGCTCCTGAGGCTCTTGTCTGCCTGGACACTTTGACTCGAATTTTCTCCGCGGCTTCCGACCGTTCGAACTATATTGCTGGCGATTTCTCGCGGTCCGCTTGCGCCAGTGACTCTACGAGGAGGAGTCTATGTGGTGGAGCAAGCAGACCCGTGAAGTAAAGCCGTCGTTTTCTCCCGCATTTCTTTCCGCCAGCAAGCTGGAAGTTCCCGTCGCGAAAGAATTTACCGAAGCCGTATTCCGGAAAGTCGCGGCCGATGAGGATGTCCGGGTGGATAGCGTGATCGAAAAGCCGATATCGTTGAAGTGCCGCCGTCTCACGATCGGCCCCACGGCCAAGGCCCGGGGCGAGGTGATGGCGAAAGAAGTCATCGTCTATGGCGAATTGTCTGGAAGCCTTCGAGGGGCGGACCGGATCGAAATCAAGGCCAGCGCATCGGTTGTGGGCGATCTCACCACGCGCCGGATTGTCATCGAGAACGGCGCGTTTTTTAAAGGCACGCTGCAAATCGAGAGGCGCCGGGCTGCGCGCGACGTGCCCGAATTCGCAGAGCTCGCTGCCGTATAGCTATCGCAACAGAGTAATGGCCCGCGAATATTAGGATTGCGGCGGAAGGCGGCCGTCCGCCTGGGCGCGACGCGCCGGAGTTGTTATTCGCCAGCGGCAGGCTGCCGCCGTTTCTTTGGTTCCGGTCGCATTTTCACGAAGGGCACTGGCGGGAGCGGCGGCGGAGCGGATGCCTGGGCAAATTCGAGCAAAAATTCCTGCACGTTGAATCGGAAACCATTGCGAGCCGACTTTTGCGCTTCGTGTGCGCGAACGTACTTGCCGCTGTGAAGCAAGACCCGCGCTTTTTCCGTGTCGGCCATGTAGGGACCGATCACTTCACGAAGTATCCGGTCGCGCAGTTCTTCGCTCTTCAGATGGAACATCACCTCTACGCGTTCGTAAATATTGCGATGCATCCAATCGGCGCTGCCCAGATACACTTCGGGGTTTCCGCCGTTTCCGAAGACGAAAACGCGACTGTGCTCGAGAAATCGCCCGATGACGCTGCGCACGCGAATCCGGCTGCTCAGCCCGCGGACACCCGGCCGCAGCGCGCAAGCGCCACGCACGATCAGTTCAATCTGAACTCCCGCCTGCGAAGCCTCGTATAAAGCCTGAATAATGCTTTCATCCAGCAACGAATTCACTTTGGCGATTAAAAATGCCGGGCGCCCTTTTCGGGCGTGTTCGGCCTCCCGCTCAATCAAGCCGGCGCAGCTTCTTCCCAGATTCAGCGGCGCGACGAACAGCGGATGGTAATTGGGCCGTTCTGAATATGCGGTCAAATAGTTGAAAACGTGATGTACCGACGACGTGATTCGCGGATCGCTCGTCAGCAAACTCAAATCCGTGTAAAACTTCGCAGTCGCCGGATTGTAGTTCCCCGTGCCGAGATGCGCGTAACGGCGGGTTTGCCCGTCGGCTTCCCTTCGGGCGATGAGCGCAAGCTTGCAATGCGTCTTCAACCCGACCACGCCGTAATAAACCTGCACTCCCGCTTCCTGCAAATTCCGCGCCCAGCGAATGTTGGACGCCTCGTCGAACCGCGCCTTCAGCTCGACCACCACCGCGACTTCCTTCTTCGCCGCCGCGTCAATCAACGCGCGAACAATCGGCGAATTTTCACTGGTGCGATAGAGAGTCTGCTTAATGGACAGCACGGCCGGATCCTGCGCGGCGCTTTCGATAAAACGCACCACGGTCGCGTAAGAATCATACGGATGATGCAGCAAGAGGTCGCGTTTGCGGACGAGTTCGAACACCGACGACGCACCCGGCTTGAGCGCGACTTCGCGCGCCGTAAACGGTTTGAATTTGAGATCGGGCCGCGGCGTCTCGTCGTACAAATGAAACAGCCTCGAGAAATTGATCGGCCCGCTCACGCGAAAAACTTGCCACGGCGCAAGCCGAAAGTTCGTTTCGAGCCGATCGACGATCTCCTGATTCGCGCCGGCCTCGATCTCCAGGCGCACGGCCGCGCCCTTGCGGCGGCTGTGGAGCTGGGTATCAACCGAGTCGAGCAAATTCCGGGACTCTTCCTCTTCGAGATAAAGATTGCTGTTGCGCGTCACCCGAAAAGCCGCGGCCGAAAGGATTTCGTAGCCGTGATAGAGCCGTTCCGCAAATGCGTGGACGACGTCATGGAGGAAAACGAACTCGACGCTTCCCTCCTCCGAAGGCAGCCGCACAAGACGCGGCAACGCCCGCGGCACCGTCACGACTCCCAGATACGTGTGCGCGGGCCCTCTTCGCTTCCGGCGCAGTAGAAACGCCAGGCACAACGCTTTGTTCAAGACATGCGGAAACGGATGCGCGGGATCAACCGTGACCGGCGTAAGCAGCGGTTCAACCGTCTTTGCGTAGAACTCGCCGATGTACTCGCGCGCGGCCGGGCAGAGCTCCGCGAGGCTTAGTACGCGTATCGATTCCGCGGCCAGTTCGGGTACCAAGTCCTCCCGCCAGCATTCGTATTGCTGCGCCACAAATTTGTGGATTCGCTCCTCGAGTTCGGCCAGAACAGTCTCAGGAGTTCGCCCATCAGGGCCCGGCTCGCGATTGCCGTGTTCCACTTGCTGCAATATGCCCGCTACGCGAACTTCGACGAATTCGTCGAGATTGCTCGCGGTGATTGCGAGGAACTTGATGCGCTCGAGAAGAGGGTTATTCGGGTCGCGCGCCTCTTCAAGAACTCGTTCGTTGAATTGTAGCCAAGAAAAATGCCGGTTCAGGAAAGCCTGGGGACCGACGAATCCATTGCGCTTCATCACTGCCTCTGCCGCGACGACGTTAT
>DASPVY010000258.1:0-2489 GCA_035622115.1 Candidatus Acidiferrales bacterium | reverse complement strand
ATTGAGGGAAACAGCACGCTCACTCAGGACCGGCTGAGCGGAGTCATCGGCTCGTCGACCGGGCAGCCGTACTCTGAGGTCAACGTGGCAAGCGACCGGAACAATATGCTCGCCCTCTACTACAACGACGGGTTCCCCGATGCCCGGATCGAGGCGGTGGCCACACCTGCCAGCGAACCCAATCGCATGAATCTTGTCTACCGCGTAACGGAAGGGACCCGCATCGATGTGCTGCGCGTGCTGATCACCGGATACGAATACACGCGTTACGGCGTCATTCAGCGAGAGGTCACCGTCAAGCCTGGCGGGCCATTGCGCGAAGGCGAAGTCGCCGATACCCAGCGGCGCCTTTACAACCTCGCGATTTTCAATCGCGTTCAGATCGCGCCGCAGAATCCCACCGGCAGCGATCCGGATAAGAGCGTGGTTGTAGCTGTGGAAGAAGGAAAACGATACACCTTCGGCTACGGCTTTGGTTTCGAAGTGCAGGAACTGCCGGGTGCCGGCACGAATCCGACGGGCACGACTCTCAACGCCAGCCCACGCGTGATCTTGGAAATCGGAAAATCCGACCTTTGGGGACGCGCACAGTCGGTCTCGTTCAAAATTCGCGCCAGCACCCTGCAATATCGCGCCGTGTTGAGTTACAACGCGCCTCACTTTCTGACGAATCCGCGCTTGAATTTCGAGATTACGGGCTATTCGGACAAAACTCAGGACGTCAATACGTTCAATTCGGAGCGGTATGAGGGAGCGATCCAGCTCGTTGACACCTACTCGCTCAGCACCACGCTGGTCTATCGCTATTTCTTCCGCCACGTCCTCGTGGACGCGGCGTCGCTCAAAATTTCTCCCGAAGAGATTCCACTTTATAGCCAGCCCACCAGGATTTCAGGAGAAGGCGCGAGTTGGATACGCGATCGCAGAAACAATGCCGCGGACGCCACAAAGGGCAGCTTCAATACCGTGGACGTGAGCGTCGCGGAAAAATCCATTGGTTCAACGGCCAGCTTCTTTCGCGGCTTCATGCAGAATTCCACCTTTACCCCGTTTTTGCGCGGATTCGTGTTTGCGCGCGCGGTCCGCTTCGGCGTCGAGCAGACTTTGCCCGGCACGACATACGACGAAATTCCGTTGCCGGAGCGCTTTTTCGCCGGAGGCGGCCAGTCCATCCGAGGATTCGGATTGAACCAGGCGGGCCCTCGCGATCCAGTCACGGGCTTCCCTGTCGGCGGGTTGGCACTGCTGGAGTTCAATCAGGAATTGCGCTTTCCGATGAAGCTGCCGTGGGCGGGGAATCGTCTGGGAGGCACGGTTTTCTACGATGCCGGAAACGTGTACAGCGATGTGCAGCACATCACCGCGCGATGGACCTCAGAATCTCTCACCGAGCTGAATTACTTCTCGCACACGATTGGCGCCGGATTGCGTTACGGCACGCCGATCGGCCCGGTGCGAGTCGATTTCGGGTATCAATTGAATCCGGCCAAGTTTCAGTTCATCAATTCGACGACGAACCTCCCGCAGATCGATCAGTTGCCGCACTTTCAATTTTTCTTCAATATCGGGCCGGTGTTCTGATGAGGCGCGAAACAGCATTCGCGATCTTGCTGGCGGCATCGATGCCATTGACGTCCGGCGCGAAATGCGCCGGCGGCTCGGGTGGCGCTGCGTCGTTCGTCGTTTCACGGGCGTCGTTGGTCGTATCCCGGCCAATGATGCGCGCAGCGCAACAATCGCAAAACCAAACCATGCAGGTGGACGGCATCGCGGCGCGCATCGAGGGCGACATCATCACCGAGAGCGAGATTGATGAACTCGCTGCATTTCAGCGCCTGGTGGAAGGCAAGGCGGGCGACCGCAACGATATCATTCTCGAATTGTCGGACCAGTGGATCGTCGAGAATGAAGCTCAAAATGCGCACTTCGGCAAGCCGAGCGCCGACGACGTGAACGAAGCCCTCACCTCTCTGGCCAAGCAGGTTGGCCCGGATGCGTCATTCGAACAAAAGATCGCGCAAGCGGGACTCACGCCAACTGCGGTCCGTCGAGAATTGGAGTTGCAGATCTATTTGAACCGCTATCTCGATTACAAATTCCGCGCGGTTTCGCAGGTGAGCGAAAAGCAGATCCAGGACTACTACCAGGGAGAATTCGCGCGGCAAGTCCGGGCGAAAGGCCAGGCACTGCCGCCGCTCGAGGACGTTCATGCGGAAATTCACCGGCTCCTGACCGAGCGCATCATCACGGACCGCGCCACCAAGTGGCTCGACGACACGCGTTCGAGGCTGCGGCTCGAAATTCTGCCCAAGGCGGGTGGCTCGTGAAGCTGCGCTGGCATCATTGGACGGCCCTCGGCGTGATCGTCGCGATCATTCTGGGTGGCGCCGTGGGTTATGCGATCACCAGCGGGATTTTCAATCTTTGGGCGCGCCAGTACATCTCGAAACGAATCGAAGAGGCCACTGGCGCCAAGGTTCAGATCGGCA
>DASPVY010000257.1:0-4748 GCA_035622115.1 Candidatus Acidiferrales bacterium | reverse complement strand
TTCCTTCGACCACACGTAGAGGCCGCCTTCTTCGGGAAAGCGCGTGGATAGCTCGACGATCACCAGCGCGCTGGGTACAAAAAAGAAAAGAGCCGCGAGAATCCAAAGGGAAATCGAAGATGTTCCGTTGTGCGCGGCGGCGGCGATCCAGCGCGGGCCAAGGACGGCTGCAATATTAAAAAGCAGGACGTCCCAAAAACCCATTTCACGGCGCAGTTGTTTTTTGGGATCGGTCGGGGCTGGCGCGCTCAACGATTTTCCTGTGGAACAGCGTCTCCGTGCGGCGCGAAAAGTTTTGGCTTAGCTGCACGATAGCAAAAATGAGGCCTGGCATCTACGCTGAAATGCGGGGACAGTGCGTAGTGGTCAGTCTGCAGGCGCCGCTGCGTTACGGAACAACCGCGTCGAGCGCGGGAATCAATTCGTCCTGCAATCGAAAATTCCTGAGGAATGGATCGGACGAATTCTCGAATTCCTGCCACGTGCCGAAGAATGTCACTTTGCAATCCTGCAGAAAGATGATGCGGTCAGCGAGCTTCCGCGCCAGATGAGTATCGTGAGTCACGACGATTGACGTCTTCTGTAATTTTTTCTTGAGGCGTGAAATCAGATCTCCGATATATCCGGCCATCAAAGGATCAACCATCGTGGTCGGCTCATCGTAAAGAATCGCCTCGGGATTTTCGGCCAGCGCCCGCGCAATCGCCACCGAGCGCTTCATGCCCGTGCTCAGTTCGTCTGGCAAGCGATCCGCAAACTCGGCGACTTCGAGAGTTTCAAGCAATTCGTGGACGCGCGCATCGATGCTGTCTTCGTCCAGGCCGCGTCCCTCCATCGGAAATGCGATATTTTCCGCCACCGTCAGCGAATCGAAGAGCGCTCCCGATTGAAAAACCATGGTGACGCGCCGGCGAATATCGGCGAATTGAGCTTCGGTTGCGTCGGTGACGTCTTCGCCCGCGACGATTATGCGCCCCGCGTCGGGCTTCAGAAAGCCGAGCAGCAGTTTCAGGGTGACGGATTTTCCGACGCCGCTCCGTCCCATGATGACCGCAGTCTCGCCCTTGTCCACGTGAAAACTGACATTTTTCAATACATCGAGGTCGCCGAAGGAAATTGAAACGCCGCGAAATTCGAAATAATGATCGCTCATGGCCGCGCCACCGTTCCGTATTTTCGCTTAAGTGTGACTGTGATTTCCTCAAGATCTTTCGACGAATTCAAATTCTTGAAGAGAAGTCCCTGGGCATCGAAACGCTTCCACTCATCCGGCTCGACGCGCGCGATGCTGAGTTCCGCGAGCCCGTCGGTCACTTTGCGGACGCCTCGTGCAACTGCGGCGGCAATGGCCGAAGCGCAACCTTTTCGATACATCGCGCAAAGCGGCTCGGCGCCACGATCGCTGTACGGCAAGACGGCATCCGCATCGGATTGAACCGCGCGATCCATCAAATACGCAAGCCATTGCGAAGTCAAAAAAGGCAGATCGCAGCCCAGAATCAAATTCCACTCCGCGCCCGTTTCTCGAAGCGCAGTGGAAATACCGCCGAGCGGGCCGAGGCCCGGCGAATCGTCAGGCAGAATCCTCAAATTCAAAGCTGAATATCGCTCAGGCGGGCCCACGATCACCGCCGCGCCAGCCAGCGGCGTTACGATCTCGGCAATGCGCAAGATAAGCGGCGACCCGCCGAAGTCGAGCAGGGCCTTGTCGCGGCCCATGCGCGAGCTTTGGCCGCCCGCCAGAATATATGCCGCGACGCTACGTTTGCTGCCCATGCGCTTTACTTCCCTGGCCGCCGAATGCCCAACTCGCGCAACTTCTCCTGCAGGCTTTGGCGATGCAGGCCCACCTCCGCGGCCGTTTGCGAGACATTCCAATGATGCTGTTCCAGCTTATGCCTCAGGTAGGTAATCTCGAACTCTCGTTTTGCTTTTCGAAAATCGGATTCGCTCAGATATTGCGCACTGCCCGTGTCATCGTGGCCTGGCGAGTGACCGGACCCCTGCTGCAGTTCAGCCGGCAGATCGGCTGCGCGAATTTCATTTCCCGTCGCAAGAATCAGGCTCCGCTCGAGTGCATTTCGCAATTCGCGAACATTTCCCGGCCAATCGTATTTTTCCAGCAATTGCATCGCACCGGAATTCAATTGTGCGATGCGCTGATGTCGCTCTCCAAGCTGCGCGACAAAGGCCGCGCCCAGCGCCGGAATATCTTCCTTGTGATCACGAAGTGGCGGAATTTCTATCGTGACGACACGAAGGCGATAGTACAAATCCTCGCGGAACCCCCCGGAGGCGATTTCAGCGGGCAAATCACAGTGTGTCGCGCTGATCACGCGCACATCGACGGCAATCGGCTGCGCGCCGCCGAGACGCTCGATGCTGCGATTTTCGAGCGCCCGCAAGACTTTCGCTTGCGTAACGGGATTCATATCGCCGATTTCGTCGAGAAAAAGCGTCCCACCGGACGCAAGCTCAAATTTTCCCTTGCGTTGCTGCGACGCTCCGGTGAACGCGCCTTTCTCAAACCCGAACAATTCGGATTCAATGAGACTTTCTGGAAGAGCCGCGCAGTTCACGGCCACAAACGGCTTGTCCGCCCGCAGAGAGCGGGCGTGAATTTCTTGCGCGAGCAAATCCTTACCCGTACCGCTCTCGCCTAGGATCAACACGGTGACATCGGTCGGAGCGACCCGCGCGGCGAGGTCAAAGACCTGGCGCATTCCCGCGGACCGGCCCAGCATCCTCCCAAATTCCCCCGTCGAGACCAATTCCCGGCGCAACCTTTCGTTTTCTTCGCTTAGCTCAACCAGCCTCACCAGATTCTCCACGCGCTTGCGGAGTTCTTCGATGTCGACACCTTTTACGATGTAGTCCGCGGCCCCAAGCCGCATCGCTTCCACGGCGGTTTGCGCCGTGTCGAGCGCGGAAACCACGAGCACGGGTCCATTGTGTGCTTTTTCGCGCATCCAACGGAGGAACGAGATTCCGTTTTCATGCGGCATGACGAGATCGAGAAGAACGAGATCTGGCCTCGCGACAGCAATGGCCTCGCGGGCGGCGCTGGCCGAGCCGGCTTCGACAATTCGATACTTGTTTTCGAGCGCGCGTCGAAAGCCGTAGCGCACGGCCGGCTCGTCGTCGACGATCAGGATCGTTCTCACTTTTCCAGACTTCCCGCCGCGCGCTCGACTTTCGCTCGAAATTGAGCGCTCACGATGTGGCCAGCGGCAACGTGACTGTGAATTTTGTCCCTCGCCCTTCGCTCACGGGGCTTTCGATTTCAATCGTCCCACCGATTTCTCCGAGCCTCCTGGTCACAATCGCTAGTCCCAGCCCTGTTCCGTTCGCTTTCGTCGTGAAGAACGGCTGAAAAATTCTCTCGCGGACGTTGGCTGAAATGCCGGGTCCGGCGTCGCGAATCTCAACAATCCAGCACCCGTTCTTTCGATGCGCTCCGATATCGATTCGTCCACCGGCGGGCTGAGATTCCACGGCATTCAAGATGAGATTTGCGAAAATGTCGCTCAGGGCCTCTTCCGAGCCGCGAACGCGGGTTGCGTCGCCAAAAGCCTCGCACTCGATGCTCACGCCTCGCTGTTCCGCATCCCTTCGCAACACATTCAAAATCTCCTTGATTATCTCGCCACCTGCGGCTGTTTCGTCCGCTCTCGATGCCGCCACGGGCGACCGCGAGTAGCGTAATAGCTGCGTCAATTTCGAACTCAGGCGATCGAGCTCGGCAAGAATCAGAAGCAAATCTTCTCGCACTGCCTCGGGCAGCTCGCGACTCTCGAGTTGTACCTGAATTATAGTTTTCATCGAACTCAAGGGATTGCGAAGGTTGTGAGAAACGCTGGCCGCCATCTGACCTAGCATTGCCATTCGCTCGCGTTCTGCCAAGGCGCGCTCGAGCTCAACCTTGTCCTGTATCAGGCGACATAGGTCAATGAGCGCCGGCAATTGCTCCGCCAGAAAATCCAACGCCGCCGTCACCTCGCCCGTCAGCACCGCGCCGGTAGAGGCGGCTTCAATCAAGCCGGTCTGCTCGCCGTTGCGCACGAGACGAGAGCTCGCGACGTGACCGAGCCCGCCCGGCGAACTCAACGGTTTGAACTCTCCGCTCCCCAGCACCGTCAAACGCACCACGGATAATCCGAATTCCTCCTTTACCCTCCGTTCGACGAATTGCGTGAACTGAAGGACGTCTCCGTGCCGCGCCTTTTCCTGTAACTCCGCAAGGAGCCGCTGCAATCTGTCGAATCGCCGCTTAAAAGTTCGCTGAACTGCGCGGCCAATTCCACGCTCGAGCGGCTCAAAGAACACCACGAGGATAAACAGAAGAGTGCTCGCCGTCGCTTCGGGCGGCACAACTGGCTCGAGCCATCCGCTCACCCGCCGCACAAGCGTCAGATAGAGCAAGGCCAGGAACGCGGCGGAAAGCGCGTAGACGAGATTCTTCTGCGAGCCGATTTCGAGAAAGTCGCGGCGCAGAATCCAATACTCGAGCACGGCGCTCGCGGGAATCCCGGACAATAGAATCGTCAGAGCCAGACCGTCAGCCCAGATTGGTTGCGCCGGCCCTCCGATCCCATAAACGTAGATCGTGAGCGCACCGATTACAGCGCCGAACATACCGAGAAAGCGGAACAGATTACGAAAGGCCGCATCAGGCCTGGCGGCAATTTGGAAATCGAGCACCGCACTCGCGATCAGCGCGGCTCCGAAACAAATCGCGTAAGAAGAGC
>DASPVY010000256.1:0-3673 GCA_035622115.1 Candidatus Acidiferrales bacterium | reverse complement strand
TTGCTCGCCGCGCCGTGGAAGCTTCTCTCGCCGAAATTTGGCTCCTATTTTGTCACGGGCAATCACGAGGAGTTTTCCGACCCGTCGAAATATCTTGACGCCATCAATCGCTCCGGCATCCGCGTTCTGCACAATGAAAAGATCAACGTCGACGGCCTGCAAATCGTCGGCGTGCCTTATCGGGATTCCACAGATGCACGGCATTTTCATTCGGTGCTCGAGCGCACCGAACTCGATCGCAGCCGCGCCAGCATTTTGCTCTCGCACGTTCCCCACGCGCTCCCCATTGCCGAGGAGCACGGCATTTCGCTTCAGCTTTCCGGTCACACCCATGGCGGCCAGATTTTTCCGTTCACCTGGTTTACGAATCGCATCTTCGGCGCGTTCACTTATGGCCTGCATCGCTTCGGCAAGCTGATGGTCTACACCTCGAGCGGAGCGGGCACCTGGGGCCCTCCGATGCGCGTCGGCACGCAGCCCGAAATTGTGTTGATTCACTTCGAATAGCTCGCCGCTGAAAAACTTCAGTTTGGCCATGCAGCCGAGGGATCGTAGAAATCGGCCACTCGAATCGTCGGCAGCGCTTCGCGATTCACCACGCGGCCGTCTTTGATCACGGAGTTGATCTTCCTGAAGTTGTGAATGTCCTCCAGGGGGTCTGCGTCCAGCACGAGCAAATCCGCGATTTTCCCGGCTTGCAAGGTTCCCAGTTCGTCCCCCAGCCCATAGGCCTCGGCGCCTCGCCGCGTCGCGCCCATCAGAACTTCCATCGGCGTTGCTCCCGCCTCCTGCAAGCCCTCCATGCGCTCGAATTCGATTCGCCCGAGCCGGCCCCACGCGACGGGCCCGAGGCCTTTCACTTCGAGCCCCGCGTCGGTCGCCAGTGTGAATTGAACTTTCGCGTCCAGCCAGGGCCGAAGCGCGGCGACTCGCGCCTTGTAAATCTCGTCCGTCGCGCCGGCCTGTCGGCCCATCATGATTTCGTTGAGATACGCATCATTCGGATGATCTCCTGGTTTCCATTCTTCCAGAGTCTTGAACTGCTCCTGCGTCGGAATCATCATCAGCGCGCAATAAATATTCTTCCGCTTGATTTCTGCGATCAGCCTGTCGCGCTCTTCCAACTGGCGCGGCGTTCGCGGCATCGGCTGCATCACGTTTGGGTGTTGCAGCAGCGTCGGCTCCATGCTGATTGCCAGTTTCAAACTCTCGAGCGTAAACGTGTGCGTCTGAAAGGGCAGGCCCGCTTTGCGCACTTCCTCCCGCATGGCCTTGAGCTGATCGGGAGAAAACATCAGCGGCTCGACCGGCGAAATTCCGTGCGCGCTCACGGCCACTTTTACGAAGTCCGGTCCTCGTGCTACGTATTCCTTCATCGCGTCCGATAGCTCGCCGGGCGTCATTGCCAGAAGTTGCGGCCCCATGTTCGCTTCCCACAAATTGTTGATCCGCTCTTCGATTTCCGGGTGCACCCATCCGCCGTAGCGGATGTCGATTCCGCGAATCGGCCAGCCGTTCATCATGTATGGCGAAAACGGGCCGCCGATTCCGACGATATTTCCCGCGATCAGGACGCGGCTGCCCAGAACTTCTCCGGAATTCAAGCGCGCTCGCGCTTTCAGCAACGGCTCCAGCGGCCCCCAGGAATCTCCAATCGTCGTGACTCCGTATTTCAGTCCGACTTGAGCGGATTCGAGCGCGATATCTTCGAAGCGGTCTTCATATTTCACAAAGAATTCGGGCACGGTCATCAGAACCAAATGCGCATTCGTGTCGATCAGTCCGGGAGTGATGAACTTTCCGCGTACGTCCAGGGTCTTTATTCCCGCCGGAATGCTGACCGCAGCGCGCGGCCCGACCGATTTGATCTTTCCGTTTTCCATCAGCACCACAGCGTCCGGAATCGGCGCATCTCCCGTGGCCGTAATCACCGTTGCGCCGGCCAGCGCCAGTTGATCGGAGCCTGAATCGGCCGCCCGCGTCAGCCCGATTGCGAGCGCAAATAAGAAAAGAATCGCCAGCGCGGTGTTTCGCCGCCGCTCGGCGCGCCAAAGATTTCCATCAAACGCACATTTGCGAAGCTTCATGTATGCCACCATTGGTCCCCAAAAATTAAGAGCACCGGCATCGTACCGCAAATCGATGCCGGTGCTCGGCGGCGGAGTGAACTCGTTAGAACGTCAGTTTCAGTGCCAGCTGAATCGACCGCGGGCCGCCGATTTGATAGAGCGGGCTGAAGCCCGTCCCGTAGCCTTGGCCCAAACTGGCGCCCAGCATCTGCGTCGCGACGCCAAACTGAGATGGCGGAAGCGTCCAATTGCTTTCCGGCGGGCCGAAGTTCGGATGATTCAAAAGATTGAAAAACTCCGCGCGAAATTGCAGCTTCAGCACTTCGGTGATCGGAAATTGACGCCGAATGGCAAAATCCCATTGCGCCGCTGGGAAAGCGCGCACTGCGTTGCGCCCCAGATCTCCCTGTTCCTCCAGCCCTGTCACGGGACTGGTGGGCGCCGCCGTGAAGGCGTTGTAGTTCAATGCCTTGCCGCCCGGATATTGCGATCCGTAGAGATAAATCGGCTGCCCGGGAACCACGTCGGGGCGAAGCACAACTTCCTCCGTGCCGTTCACGGCTGTGGGCGCGCCGTTATTCACGTCCACCGGCGGCGCCGATCGCGCCTGGATAATATTGTCCGTCGACCAGTTTCCAAAAATCTGGCGAACGATTGAATTTCGGCCCGGCGCGGGGATGTCGTACGTCACCGCGGCAGAGAGCGTGTTCCGGATATCCCAATCCGAATCGCCGCGATTCGAAAATCCCGGCGCGATGACGTCCGACCCTGAAACTTCGAGAGAGGAAAATCCGCTCGAGGCGTCGTCAATCGAGTGGGACCAGGTGTACGAAACCAAGGACTGCAGCCCCCGTGAGAGCCGCCGGATATACTGCGCCTGCAGCGCGTTATAGTTCGAATACGTCCCATTCGTAATTACCGTCAAAGCCGCGAACGTTGAATTCAAATTCTCGAAATCCTGCTGCTCCTCCAGCCGCCGCCCCGCGGAGCCGATGTAGGAAAGTGAGAAGGTCTGATTTGTCCCCAGCGACTGTTCCGCGGCAATGTTCCACTGAAGCGTGTACGGCATTTTCAGGTTTGGATCGAAGCCCGTGATACTCAGCGGCGGCGTAAGTGTGATCGATGTCGGCGGACCTTGCGCTGCGGTCAGCGGAAATGGCCCGCCGAAAGTGAAGTTGTACGCACCGTACGGATAGTTGAATACGTTCGCGGCGCGTCCGGCGGCCTGATCGCCCAAATCGTAGAACACTCCGAATCCGCCGCGCAAAACGGTCTCGCGCCCGCGGTCCGAGCGGATTTGGTACGCAACGCCGATTCGAGGGGCAACATTGCCGTAGGTTGTGTGCCAGAGTGGAGTGCCCAAAGGCTCCAACTGAGTATTTACGGGATTGCTCACTTCATTCACGGCGAGCAATTGTTGATTTGCTGTCGGTGGCGGATTGATGTCCCAACGCAACCCGTAAGTCAACGTCAGGCGCGGCGAAGCTTTCCATGTGTCCTGCGCAAAAGTGCTCCAGTCGTTGAAGTAAAAAATTCCAGGCGCCGCCAACGAGCTGAACACAAACAGCGGACTTCCTGACACGACCGACGGTACGTCCGCGAAT
>DASPVY010000255.1:0-2922 GCA_035622115.1 Candidatus Acidiferrales bacterium | reverse complement strand
GGAGCCCGCGTCGTCCTGCCCTTGTGCACGTCCTCGCTGGGAAACCGGTCAGGAAAGCCTAAAAGCAGGCGCAGGGCACCCGCCTTATTTTGTGGGGGTTCAGGGCCTAGCACCGCACGGCCGAGTGGACGCCTCCTTTTTAACCTTCTCGGAGCGGAGCACGGAGGCTGAAGAAACGATCGAGCTTGCTGCTGCGCTCCAATCCATAGCAAACAATTCTCCTATGCGCATTCTTTTTGTCGGAGATGTCGTCGGCTCGCCCGGCCGCAAAATCCTGCAGGACAGGCTCGCGGACACGATCGCCCAGCGAGGCGTGGATCTCTGCATCGTGAATGGAGAAAACTCGGCTTCGGGTTTCGGAATCACTCCGCGGCTGGCCGAGGAACTCTTCGCCGCCGGCGCCGAAGTGATCACGGGCGGCAATCACATTTGGGATCGCAAAGAGATTCTCGATTATTTTCCGCACGAGCCGCGCCTGGTGCGGCCGGCGAATTTTCCAGCGGGCGCTCCCGGCAGCGGCACGTATGTCGGCAAAGCAAAAAACGGAGTGGACTACGCAGTGGTTGATCTTCAGGGCCGCACGTTTATGCAGGCGCTTGATTGTCCCTTTCGCACGGCGGAACGCGAGCTGGCGCGCCTGCCTGAAAACGTGAAGGTCATCCTGGTGGACATACACGCCGAAGCGACCTCCGAAAAACAGGCGATGGGATGGTTTCTCGACGGCAAAGTCAGCGCAGTGGTCGGAACGCATACGCATGTAGCCACGGCTGACGAACGTGTGTTACCCGGCGGAACGGCCTACATCACCGACGTGGGCATGACCGGTCCGCACGATTCCGTTATCGGCATGGACAAGGCCGGGATCATTCAGCGCTTTCTCGACGGAATGCCGGCGCGGTTCTCGGTTCCTGAAGGCGACGTGCGCATGAACGCGGTGGCCATCGACGTGGACCCTTCGAGCGGCCGCGCCAGCTCAATCGAGCGAGTCGTGCTTCGTCAGGATTGAGCTGTGCGGAAGCTTCCGCGCCCGGTGCAACGCGCCCTGTCTCCGCGGCATCTTTTCTCTGGAGCCGCTATAATTTCCATGAACATGCACAGCCGAAGCGCTGCCGGCGTCCTTCTCATGTGCGCCGCCATTTTTGGCGGATCGTTTTTCGGCACATCCGGTGCGCAAGAGCTCGATCTCGAGCTGGAATCGACCGCGCATCTTTTGCCCGACGTCGGTCCCGGACTCCGCGCGATTCATCACGATGCTGCGGGCCGGTTCTATGTGCTCTCCACGCCGTGCACATCCATATCCGTGTACGGACCTGATTCCAAACTGCTGCGAAAGATTCCCTCGAATCCGACGAAAGAAAGCTCAATCGTGTCCGCGGAAGATTTCGACGTGGACGCGGCCGGCCGCGTGCTCGTGGCCGATCGCGGCGCAAACGCCATTGAGATTTTCGATCCGGCGGGGCGAATGCAGACATCTTTTCAGGTGACGGCGCCGACCTCCGTAGCAGCAACAACTTCCGGCGAAATTGCGGTCACGCGCATGGATTCGAGACGCCTCGTGGACATGTATGACGCCACCGGGAAATTGCTGCGCAGTTTCGGTAAACTCGAGAATCTCGCCGATCACCCGGAACTGAATCGCAGCCTCAACGCGGGAAAGCTCGTCGCCGATTCGGCGAGCCATCTCTACTTTGCCTTCACCTTTCTCCCCGAACCGACAGTTCGCCGCTACGATCGCTTTGGAAATTCGACGCTGGAAATTTCGCTGGTCACTCTTGAATTTGAACCCGCCGCGCAAGCGGCGCGCCGGCAAATCTGGGAACAGGATCAGAAGCCCAAACCCGGAACTTTCAGGCCGGTGGTGAATGCGATCGGCGTGGACGAGCAGACGTTCGACATCTGGGTGGCGATTGACGATGAATTGACGCATTTCGATCACGATGGCGGGCGCGTCGGTGAAACTTATCGCACTTTTACGGCCGATGGCGAGCGAATGGCGCCGACTTCCATGATCGTCGAATCGAACCGCCTGATCCTGGCCGCGGATCCAATCGGCATCTACGCGTTTCCGCGCCCGGATAAGGCGCCCGGGGTAGCGCCCGCGAAGCCGGACGACGCCCCTGCCGCAGCAGACAAGAAACCTTGATAAGTTAAGCTGCAAAGTACGTAATTTAACAGTAATTATTGTCGCCCGGCGTTCTTTTCCAAGTGAAATTCCCGCAGGCGCGATGAACGCGCGCAAGAAATGCCCCGATTTTTGCTTGTGGAAATCCTGTGAATCGCTTGTGAACCCTGTGGACGGTCTTCGCTCAATTTTCTCTTGCTACCGGAGGGTCTTTTAGGCAGAATCCCGCCTCGCGTTCGCATCGGTCTTTCGAAAGGTAACTCTCTTCGAGCCTTTGTGGGTGGCAGTGGCTTCGGGCGTGTTGCTGCTCCGTCCAGTCTGAACATCAGATCAAGCGGTCCGCACTATGTCTGAATTTCCACATCTTTTCCACAGTCGTGGGAATGGTCGGAAGGGTTGAGTTCGGCATGAATCAGTGGGATCGCATCCTGCATAGCGTAGAACGCCGGGTTAACCCCCACAGCTTTAACACCTGGTTCCGCCCTTCGCGGCTGGAATTGGCTGAAGAAGGCCGTCTGGTGGTGCGCGTCCCCACGCGCCTTTTCCGAAAGCGATTGACGGAGACGTATGGCGACGTCATTCAGGCCGTGCTGGCTGAACTGCGTCTCGTCGAGACGCGAATTGAATACCTCTGCAGCGATCAAGAAGCCGCCGAAACACCTCAAGCCCAAGCGCGTCTCGATTTCGAAGCGGTATCGCACCAACTCAACCCTCGTTACACGTTCGAATCGTTCATCGTTGGCGCGTCAAACCAGTTCGCGCACGCCGCGGCGCAGGCCGTCGCCGATCAGCCGTCGAAA
>DASPVY010000254.1:0-16086 GCA_035622115.1 Candidatus Acidiferrales bacterium | reverse complement strand
GCTGCGGCGATTCAGCGGGAAAGACACCAAAGTGGCGCGATACATTCGATCGTTCGCGCAGACGCGAGGATTCCTGAAGAGGATCGAGAGGCTGCTGGCTTACCTGATTCCGCATTACATCCAGGAAGGGAAGAGCTATCTAACGATTGCGTTTGGGTGCACCGGCGGCCGGCATCGATCGGTGATGATGGCGGAAGTAATTCGGAAGGCGCTGGCGCGACGCCGATACACGGTGAAGGTGGTTCATCGAGATATCGACAAGACGTGATCGCGCGGCAACCCCGACGAAACACGTTGATCGCGGGCGTTGACGCTCCATGGGAAAAAAGCGATAGTACAGATTCGCTGACGAGGAAGCGTTGGGGTTCCGACAGACGACCACATGCCAGCTGCAGCAACGTCAATCCGCGACACAATTTCTAATTCGGATGTACGACACGATTGGACGCGCGGCGAGATCCGCAGGATCTACGAACTGCCGCTGACCGACCTTGTGTTTCATGCGCAGGGCGTTCACCGTGCGTATCATCCAGCCGACGAAGTGCAGCTGTGCCGGCTTCTTTCAATCAAGACGGGCGGGTGCCCGGAAGATTGCGCATACTGCCCGCAAAGCGCGCATTACTCGACCGGAGTGCGGCGAGAGGCGCTGCTGGACGTGGACGACGTTCTCGCGGCCGCCCGGCGTGCGAAGAGTGACGGAGCGACGCGTTTCTGCATGGGAGCGGCATGGCGCGAGGCGCCGGAAGGAAAAGAATTTGAAGCCGTGCTGACGATGGTCCGCGGCGTGGCCGAAACGGGGATGGAAGTGTGCTGCACGCTCGGGATGCTCACGGAGGACCAAGCGAAGGCGCTCAAGGGCGCGGGACTCACCGCGTACAACCACAATCTGGATACCTCGCCGGAGTTTTACGGCAGCATCATTCACACGCGCGTCTACGACGAACGGCTGCGAACAATCGCGGCCGTGCGAAAGGCCGGAATCACGGTGTGCTGCGGCGGGATTCTCGGCATGGGCGAGACGGACGAAGATCGCATCGGCTTGATCGAGCAGCTTGCGCGCATGAATCCGCATCCGGAAAGCGTGCCGATCAACACGCTGGTGCGCGCGGAAGGAACGCCGCTCGAAAACCAGGCGGAGCTCGACCCGCTGGTAATGGTGCGCACAATTGCAACTGCGCGGATCACCATGCCGCGGGCGCGCGTTCGCCTCGCCGCGGGACGGCTGCAAATGTCGCGCGAAGCGGCGGCGCTGTGTTTTCTTGCGGGCGCGAATTCGATTTTTACCGGCGAAAAGCTGCTGACCACTCCCAACCCCGAACCATCGGAAGATGAAGCCCTCCTTCGCGATCTAGGCTTGAAGCCGCTCGAGCTGGCATCGCATGACAAATAAAGGCATCGAAGCCCGCATTCAGTACGAGCTTGACGCGCTGGCTCGCGGTGCGCAGTTGCGGACGCTCGAGGAAATTCGCGGCATCAATCTCTGCTCGAATGACTATTTGGCGCTTTCAGACGATCCGGTGCTGAAGGCTGCGACTGCCGAGAGCGTCGCGCGAGCCGCACACGTTTCTTCGACGGGCTCGCGGCTGCTATCGGGCCATTCCGCGGAATGGGCCCGACTCGAAGCTGAGTTCGCGCAATTCGCGGGCACGGAGGCGGCGCTTTTTTTCAGCTCGGGCTACGCGGCCAACATGGGATTGCTTTCGGCGCTGCTGAAACCCGGGGACGCGGTCTTTTCGGACGCGCTGAACCATGCCAGCCTGATAGACGGCATGCGGCTTTCGGGCGCGCAGAAAGTTGTTTATCCGCACGGAGATCTGAAGGCGCTGGACGCAATGCTCGGGCGACACGGAGCTGGGACAGGATCGCGAGTGATTGTGAGCGAGAGCACGTTCAGCATGGATGGCGACGCGCCGGCGATTGCAGAACTTGTCGCGCTCGCGCGCAAACACGGCGCGGAATTGATTTTGGATGAAGCGCACGCCACCGGCGTTTGCGGGCCGGAAGGACGAGGGCGCGCGGCGGCTGCGGGATGCGAGCGCGAGTGCCTGGCCATCGTGCATACCTGCGGAAAAGCGCTCGCCGGCATGGGCGCGTTCGTTTGTTCGAGCGAAACCGTCAAGCAATATCTCGTAAATCGTGCGCGCTCGTTTTTGTTCAGCACGGCGCTGCCGCCTTATTTTGCGGCACAGATTCGCGCGGCGCTCGAAATTGCCAGGGCCGCCGAGGACAGGCGCGAGCATTTACGGGCGATTGCGCGGGAGTTGCGGGAGTTGCTGGCACGGCACGCATTCGATACGCGCGAGGGCGAATCTCCGATTGTGCCGGTGATCGTCGGCGACAACGGCGCGGCGGTTGGCTACGCGGAATTTTTGCAGGGACGCGGATTTGCCGTGCGCGCGATCAGGCCGCCGACTGTGCCTGCAGGCACATCGCGGCTGCGGTTGTCACTGACGGCGCGGGTCACGCGCGGCGATGTCTGCCGATTGGTGGACTCGCTCGTTGATGCGCGAGATGCGCTACGAAGTGAAGCCGCGCTTGCTGCAAATGGCTAGAGCGTATTTCGTCACCGGCACGGATACCGGAATCGGCAAGACAGTCCTTTCGGCGCTGCTGTGCGCCGCCCTGGATGGAATTTACTGGAAGCCGATCCAGACGGGCGCGAGCGAGGGAACCGACCGCGCGACGGTGATGAAGCTGGCGGAAATGCCGGCGAGCCGGACCCGGGAAGAGAGCTACATTTTTGAGCCGCCGGTCTCGCCGCACCTGGCGGCGCGCTGGGCTCGAGAACGAATCGATTTGGCGCGCGTGCACAAGCCGGCAATTGCGCCCGGCGAAACGCTGGTCATGGAAGGCGCGGGCGGCGTCCTGGTTCCCATCAATGAAAAGGAATTCATGATTGACCTGATGCAGCATCTGGGCGCCCCGGTGGTGCTGGCTGCACGAAGCTCGCTCGGAACAATCAACCACACTTTGCTCTCGCTTGCCGCGCTGCGGAATGCGACGTTGTCCGTGGCCGGAGTGGTGCTAATCGGCGAGGCGAACAAGGACAATCGTAAAGCGATCGAAGAATTTGGAGACGCTCGGGTGATTGGAGAGATTCCGAAGTTGGAAGAGATCAACCGAAAAGCGTTGCGCGAGATTTTTGAGCGAAACTTTGACGCGGAGGCTTTTCGCGCGTGAGGGGCAATTCGCCCGTCTGGCATCCATTTACGCAGCCTGCGCTCGATCCGCCGCCAGTGGCGATCCGGCGCGCGGACGGCGTGTATCTCGAAACTTCCGACGGTCGAAAGCTGATCGATGCGATTTCGTCGTGGTGGGTCACGCTCCACGGCCATTCGCATCCGGCGATTGCCGCCGCAATTGCCGAGCAGTCGGCGCGGCTCGAGCACGTGCTTCTGGCGGGATTCACGCACGAGGCGGTTGAGGAATTGTCGGAACGTCTGCGGAAATATTTTCCGGCGGGATTGAGCCGGATTTTCTACTCGGACGACGGCTCGACGGCCATCGAAGTAGCACTAAAGATTGCGGTCCAATATTGGCGGAACATCGGACGAACCGAGAAGGCGGGAATCATTGCGCTCGAGCACGCCTACCACGGCGATACCGTGGGCGCGATGTCCGCGGGCGTGGACTCGGAGTTCAACGCCGCGTTTCGCTCGATGCGATTCCCGGTTCATCGAGTGCATTCGGCGTATTGCTATCGATGTCCGGTGGGAAAAATTCGTGCGACCTGCAAGATTGAATGCCTGGAGAAGCTGGCGCGGCTGCTGGAAGAAAAGAACGGCGAGATCGCAGCGATTATCGTCGAGCCGCTACTGCAGGGCGCGGAGGGAATGATTGTTCACCCGGTGGAATTTCTCGCCGGAGTGCGCGAGCTTTGCACGCAGCATAATGTTTTGCTGATTGCCGATGAAGTGTTGACCGGATTCGGACGTACGGGACGGATGTTTGCGTGCGAGAACGCGAACGTCGTGCCGGAAATCATGTGCCTGGCGAAGGGACTGACCGGCGGGTTTCTTCCGATGGGCGCGACCGTGTGCGCCGAAAACATTGCCGGCGAATTTATCGGTGAAGACCGCAGCCGCACGTTCTGGCACGGACATTCGTATACCGGCAATCCAATCTGCTGCGCGGCGGGGATCGCGAGCCTGAAGATTTTCGAGAGTGAGCCCGTCTTCGAGCGAATCGAGCAAATCGCCGCGGTTCACAAAGAGCGGCTTGAGGCGATTCGGAAGCATCCGGCAGTCGGAGACGTCCGGCAGATCGGCACGGTTGCGGCAATCGAGCTTCGCGCCGACGATGCCGGATATTTTTCGCACCTCAAGCCGATGCTGTACGATTTTTATTTGCGACGCGGGGTGCTGCTCCGGCCGCTCGGCAATGTGGTTTACGTGCTTCCGCCGTATTGCATCACGGCCGCAGAGCTGAATCACGTGCACGACGTTATCGCGGATTCGCTCGAGCTGGTGTTGCGGGTCGCGGACACGCGTTCGGCGAGCGCGCGAGCTTGATGCGTGCTGGCAGCATCGTAATTCGTGTGGGCGGACCGCACGATTGATTCCGGCTACAGTTCTTTTAGGGGCGGGATTTGCCGCGCAATCATCACAAACGTCAAGCCGGGTCGAAACCGCTTCCGACTTCGGATTCGGGGGCGACAGGCGGACTGCGTCCGGCGAACGGCGGGCTTCATGGCGCAAAACTCTTCGCGGTGAACGCATTCCTGATTTTTCACATCGCAGCAATCTCCTGCTGGGCGATTCCGATCAACACGCCGCTGACGGATGCGTGCAAGAACCTCTTGCGCCCGTATTTCGTCTGGTCGGGAGTTTTTCAATCGTGGGACATGTTCTCCCCGAATCCCAAATCAAAAAATGTGTACATGGAGGCCGTGGTTATCTACAAAGACGGCTCGACGTCCATGTGGCCATTTCCGAGGATGGACATGTTGAGCTTGACGGAACGCCTGTTCAAGGAACGCTATCGCAAGTACGAGGAAACTCTAAGCAGCAATCAATTTTCGGGGTTGTGGCCGGACGCCGCTCGGCGAATCGCGCGGCTAAACAACTACGGCGCGAGCACGCCGCGACGCGTGATGCTGGTGCTCCGATGGTCGGACATTATTCCGCGTGAAGATGGCGGCTACGATCGCGGGCCCTGGAACTTCGACGTCTTCTACAGCTATGAAGTAACGCCTGAGGACTTGCGGTGAAACTGAAGTCGCTCGTCGAGGCGTGGAACACATTTTTCTTTGCCGAGCAGTCGCCCACGCCGATCGCATTGTTTCGCATCTTGTACGGCCTAATGGTCCTTGCAACCCTGATCCTGCTTCGGCCGGATTGGTTCGCGTGGTATGGCGCGCATGCCTGGATGAGCGTTTCCACAATGCACGCGCTCGAGCCCGGCCACCGGCTGAATTTGCTTTCTGTGCTGCCGCAAAAGGATGCTTGGATCGGCGTGTTCTTCTGGGTGTTTCTCGGGTCAGTTCTGTGCCTGTTGCTGGGCTTTCTGACGCGCCTAAATTCCATAGTTGTTTTTCTCTGCCTGGTTTCGATTCAACAGCGAAATCTCTACATCCTGCACGGAGGCGATTCGTTTCTGCGCGTGTCGGGATTTTTTCTCATGTTTGCTCCGGCGGGCGCGGCGTTGTCTGTGGACCGGCTGATTCGAATCTGGCGCGGAAAAGAGGGAGCGGAAGTCCGTCCACGCGCGCCATGGGCGCAAAGAATGATTCAATTCGAATTGGCGATCCTGTATTTCGCGACTTTTTGCTGGAAGATTCAGGGCGCGCCCTGGGCGCAAGGCACGGCGCTTTATTACGTCTATCACGTGGATGAGCTTCAACGATTTCCAGTGCCCTCGTGGTTTCTGCGACCCACCATACTCAAGATTGGCACCTGGGCCGGCCTGGCCCTTGAATTTTCATTGGGCGTACTGATCTGGGTCCGCGAGCTTCGCTACTATCTCCTGGCAATGGGAGTGATTTTCCATCTGTGGCTGGAATATTCGATCAACGTTCCGATGTTTCAGTGGGACGTGCTGAGCGCATACGTGCTTTTCATCGAGCCGAACGATTTGACGCGAGCGTGGAATTGGCTGCGGGAGCGAGTGACGAAGCGCCTCGGAACTCCCATTACGGTGTACTACGACGGCGGATCGGAGCGGCTTCGCGCACGAGCGAATTTTCTGCGTGCAATTGACATCTTTCGGCGGCTGGCGCTGACCGATTTGCGAACGGTGCGCGAGGCGAAGAGCTTGGACGCGGAAATTGATCAAGGGCGCCTGGCCGTGGATACGCCCGCGGGTTTACGGCAAGGCTCTGACGCCATGCGGGCTTTGACCAGTGCTGTGCCGCTGCTGTGGCCGCTCGCAGTGCTGTGGCCGCTGCGGCGGTTGAGGACGCTGGGAATTGCTTTCGGGTGAAGCCGCGTGAGCTTGACTTTTGCGCACGCCGCCCCTAGCGTTACAAGTTCCCAGCGGGTATCGTGAAGGCAACGGAGGTGTGGTGAAATTTTCCCACGAGGTCGCGCGACTCCTCGGATACGTGCGGCCACATATCGCGCGGCTCGCCCTTGGCGTCTTTCTTCTGGCCATTTTCAGCGTCGGCGAGGGCCTCATCGCGCTGATGATCATTCCCGCGGTGGACGTGGTTCTCAACCCGCATTCCACCGAACAGAAACTGAAACTCGTCACGATTCCGTTTATCGATCACACCATTTATCTGAATTCCTTTTTCCCGGGCTCGATTCACTATGTGGGGATGATCTTTGGGCTTGCGCTGCTCGTAATCTTTATCGTCAAGGCGCTCGGCGAGTTTCTGGGCAGCGTGCTGGTGCAGTACGTCGGACACGCCGCGATCATGGATTTGCGCAATCGCGTGTACAGCAAGCTGATTCAGCAACCGATGGAATTTTTCCAGCACAATCCTACCGGACGCGTGATGTCCGCGGTGATCAACGACGTCGAGCAAATGCGCAGCGCGTTTTCCGAATACCTCGCAGACTTTTTTCGGCAGACCTTCACGCTCGTCGTGTTTATCGTGGTGCTCCTGCTGCTGAATTGGAGGCTGACGCTGGTTTCGGCCGTATTCATTCCGCTGGTGGTTGGGCCGGTGAGCAATTTGGGCCGCCGGATTCGCCGCTCAACGGAGACCAGCCGCTCGCGCCTCGCTGACTTGAGCCAAATCGTTCAGGAAACGATGAGCGGCAACCGCGTGGTGAAAGCGTTTGGAATGGAGGCGTTCGAGATCGGGAAATTCAGAGAAGCGGCGCGTAAGCTGCTGCGCGAGAATATGCGCTGGGTCCGCGCGTACGCGGCGACGGGACCGATTCTGGATGTGCTCGCGGCGGTCGTTTTTGTTCTGTTGATTATGTACGCGCGCGGGGAAATCAAGCACGGCATGATGACGCAGGGAATTTTCTATGCGTTCATCTATTCGCTATTCAAAGTATCCGAGCCGGTAAAGCGGCTGGGCGGCATCTACCAGCTTTTCCAGCAAGCGCTCGGCGCCTCAACCGTGGTTTTCCAATTCATTGATTTGCCGGAAGAAGTGTCGGAAGCGCCGGGAGCCGTCGCGCTGCCTAAATTTTCGCGCGATGTGCGCTTCGAGAAGGTGAGCTTTGCCTACGACAACGGCCCGGAAATTTTGAACGGGATTTCACTGACCGTGCCTGCGGGAGCGGTGATCGCGATTGTTGGCTCGAGCGGAGCCGGCAAGACGACGCTCGTGAATCTTTTGCCGAGATTTCATAGCGCGTCTTCGGGCAGGCTGAGGATTGATGGCCACGACGTGTCCGAAGTGACGCTGCGATCGTTGCGCGAGCAGATGGCCGTCGTCACCCAGGAAACGATTCTCTTCAACGACACCGTGTGGAACAACCTGTGCTACGGTCGGCCGGACATGCCGGAAGCGCGCGTGGTGGCAGCGTCGAAGGCCGCGCTGGCGCACGATTTCATTACTCAGCTGCCGCAAGGCTACCAGACAAAGATCGGCGAGCGCGGACAGCGGCTCTCCGGAGGGCAACGGCAGCGCATCGCCATCGCGCGAGCGCTTTTGAAAGATGCTCCCATCCTCATTTTGGACGAAGCGACTTCGGAACTCGATTCGGAGTCCGAACTTCTCGTACAGCGGGCATTGAATAATCTAATGGCCGGACGCACGGTTTTCGTGATTGCGCACCGGCTCTCGACGATTCGCCGCGCGGATCGAATCGCCGTTCTCGAGGGCGGAACGATCACCGAGATGGGCACGCATGAGGAGTTGCTCTCGCACGGCGGTACGTATCGGAGGCTTTACGAGATGCAATTTGCCGACGCCGATATCGAACTCCCGACACCGGGGCCGATGTGAAATGACTGATGCCGCCGCGGGGACGAGCCCTGTGAAAACGCCATCGCTGAAATCCATGACGGGTTTTGCTCAGGCGCGCGCCGAGAACGACGGACGCGCAATTCGCGTGATGGTGCGCAGCGTAAACCACCGCTTTCTGGACGTGCGCGTAAAGTCGCCGGACGGATTCGACAGCGCCGAAGCACGCGTCCGCGAGATTGTGAGGTCGCGCGTTCATCGCGGCCATCTCGATATCACGCTGCACTACGAGCCGGTCGGGCCTGCCTCGGTGCAGATCAATTCCGAGATTGCCGCGGCGTATCTCGCTGCAGCCGCGAATTTGCGCCGGGAATTCAATCTGACCGCGGAACCTGACCTCGCGTCGATTCTGCGATTGCCGGGCGTGGTGGGCGCGCCGGAGCAGTTCTCGCAGGAGGACGAAGAGCGCGTGGCGAGGCTTGTCGAGACGTGCCTCCTCGAAGCGCTCGACAGGCTTGACGAAATGCGCAAGTCGGAAGGGCGCATTCTGCTGGACGAGTTTCTGAGCCGGTTGAACGCTATCCGGGAATTGGCGGGCCGGCTCGATACGCTCGCGGCACGCATTCGACCGGCCTACGCGCGGCGTTTCGAATCGCGCTTGAAGGAATTGCTGAGTGGAACGCCAGTCGAGCCGGCGCGGCTGGCACAGGAGGCCGCGATTGCAGCCGAGAAGGGCGACACGACCGAAGAAATCGCCCGGCTAAGAAGCCACGTCCAGCAGTTCGAGTCGCTTCTCAAGGGCGGCGGCGAAATTGGCAAGAAACTGGATTTTTTGCTTCAGGAAATGCAGCGCGAGGCGAACACGCTGCTCTCGAAGACGCCCGGAACGGAATCGGAGGGCCTGGAAGTGACCGGGTTGGCGCTCGAGGTCAAGTCGGAAATCGAAAAGCTGCGCGAGCAAGTGCAAAATATCGAGTGAGAATGGCAGAGAACAGGGAGCCGCTCGTATTTATCGTCTCCGGCCCTTCGGGCTCGGGAAAATCCACATTGGTCGAAAAGATTTTGGAGCTGCCGGGGACAATGCTCTCGGTTTCTTGCACCACGCGGCCGTCGCGGAAGGCGGAAAGCGGCGGCAAGTGGTACAATTTTATTTCAGAAGCGGAATTCGAACGGATGGTGCAGTCCGGCGAATTCCTCGAATACGCCCAGGTGTTCGGTAAGCACTGGTACGGAACGCCGCGTTCCTGGCTCGAGAAGGCGCGCGCGCAGGGAGTGGATCTCGTTCTCGAGATTGACGTGCAGGGCGCGGCTCAGATCAAGAAAAAGCTGCCTGCCGTGATTGCGATTTTTATCGTGCCGCCGTCGCGCCAGGAACTCGAGAAACGCATTCGCGCGCGCGGGCAGGATTCGGACGACGAAATCGCCCGGCGGCTCGATCGCGCGTGGCAGGAACTTGAACACTTTCGCGACTACAATTATTCGGTGATTAACGACGACAAAGTTCGAGCCGAGCTCGAGGTGCAGGCCATCGTGCTGGCGGCGCGTTGCCGGGTGGCGCGCAACGAGAGCCGAGTCGAGGAGATTTTGAAATCTTTTGGAGGTTAAGACACTCATGCCGGTTTCGACGCAGGCACCGGAAAGCCAGTTCGCCTACGTTGTGGTTGTGTCCCAACGCGCCAGGCAGCTGATGCTTGGAGGGCGGCCGCTCGTAGAAAATCCAAGGGCCAGAAAATATACGCGCATCGCCGAAGAGGAATTGCGCCAGGGACTCCTGGAATTCGAGGCGCCCGAATCGAATGTGGAAACCGACGGCGAGGCGAAGAAGCGGAAAGAGTAGCGCGCGAGAATCCGGATGAGAATTGCCTTGGGAGTTACGGGCGGCGTCGCTGCGTATAAGGCGGCGGAGCTCGTTCGCCGCTTGCAGCAGGAAAAGCTCGATGTGCAAGTGGTGATGACGCGAGGCGCGCGCGAATTCATCACCCCGCTCACCTTTGCCGCGCTTACCGGGCAGAAGGTGATTACCGAAATGTTCGGTGGCGGCGCCAGCGATGCGCCGAACGTCGAAAGTGCGATTGAGCATATCGCCGTTGCTCAGCGGATTGATCTGCTCGTCGTCGCGCCGGCAACGGCGGACATCCTCGCGAAGTTCGCGCACGGCATCGCCGACGATTTCCTGACCACGCTCTATCTCGCCACCAAAGCGCCCGTCGTTGTTGCGCCGGCGATGAATGTAAACATGTGGGAGCATCCGGCGACTCAGGCAAATCTGGCAGCGCTGCGCGCGCGCGGAGTGCACGTGGTGGATCCCGACGAAGGTTATCTCGCATGCGGCATGACGGGTGCCGGGCGGCTCGCGGGGATTGAAACAATCGCGCGGGCTGTCTGCGGCGTGCTGGGAATTCGCCGCGATCTGGATGGCGAAACGATTTTGGTCACCGCGGGGCCGACGGCGGAAGACATCGACCCGGTTCGGTTCTTGACGAATCGCTCGTCGGGGAAAATGGGTTATTCGCTGGCCGCAGCGGCGCAGCGGCGCGGCGCGCACGTGATTCTGGTGAGCGGACCGACGGACTTGACCGTGCCCGAAGGCGTGGATTGGATTCCGGTGCGGACAACCGCCGAGATGCGCAGCGCAGTCGTCGAGCGCGCGCGGGAAGCGAGCATCGTCATCAAAGCCGCTGCCGTTTCCGATTATCGGCCCGTCGCGCCGCGACATCAGAAAATCAAGCGCGGAACAGATCATCTGACGATTGAGCTCGAACCGACGCCAGACATTCTTTCCGAGATTGGCCGCGAAAAAGGCTCGCGGATACTCATCGGCTTCGCGGCTGAGACCGACAACCTTGCCGAGAGCGCAAGGAGCAAGCTCGCGCGCAAAGGCGCCGACATGATCGTGGCCAACGACGTCACCGAAGAAGGCGCGGGATTCGACACGGACACGAACATCGTCACGCTATTCCTTCGGGACGGCGGTGAAATCGCGCTGCCGAAGATGCCGAAGGCCGAAGTGGCCAACCGGATTCTTGATCAAGCACTCGAATTGCGCCGGCGAAACAAGTAAACTCTCCCCGACAAGCTGAAATTGAGGCGTGAGCGAAAGGCCGCCAATGGACGACTCTGCGCGCGCGCGATTCGAAGAATGGCTCAAGTACGCCGATGAACTCGGCCTCGCGCCGTTCTTCCGCGATCGAGCAGCGGTGCCGCGCAACATTTCGATCGCGGCGGAGGCCGTTCAGTCTGCGGCACCTTCGATGCACGAATCCGCGCGGGCTTCCGCGGCAACGGAAATAGCGAAAACGAGAACACAATTCCAAAGTTCGCGGCCGAGCGCTGCAGCGCGCTCGACGAGCGGCCCTGCGTTGCCCATCGTCTCCGCGGCGCCGCCTGTGAATCTTCCGGTCGCGGCCGCTCCCTCGCTTTTCGACGCAGCCGACAAAATCGAAGGCGACACGCTCGAGCGAGTGCGAGAAGACATCGGAGACTGCAAGCGCTGCAGGCTGCATTTGCGTCGCCACACGATCGTTTTCGGGAGCGGGAACCCTAAAGCGAAACTTGTCTTCGTGGGCGAAGGGCCCGGCGCGGACGAAGATGCGCAAGGGTTGCCCTTCGTGGGACGCGCGGGTAAATTGCTGACTCAGATGATCGAAGCGATGGGACTGCGGCGCGAGGATGTCTACATCTGCAACGTCGTGAAGTGCCGGCCGCCTGAAAACCGCACCCCGGAAAGGGACGAAATCGCCACGTGCTCGCCGTTCCTCACGCGCCAAATCGATGTGATCAAGCCGCAGGTGATTGTTTGCCTCGGCAGTGTGGCGGCGCAAACTTTGCTGGCAACAAACCAGCCAATTTCGCGTTTTCGCGGCGAGTGGCTCGAATATCGCGGCGCTCGATTGTTAGCGACGTATCATCCGGCCTACCTGCTGCGCAATCCTCCGGCGAAAGCCGAAGTTTGGAAAGACCTGCAAAAAGTGATGGCTGTCCTCGGCCTTCAACAGAAGAAGATGGTCCCGCCGCGCTAGATATCCTTCGAGGAAATCTTGCCGATCGCGCTTGGAATCGCCGCCGCCGTTCTGTGGGGAACGGCGGATTTTCTTGCGCGATTCGGCACACGCGAAATCGGGGCTTACCGCACGCTCCTCTACATGCAGTGCGTAGGCGTTTCTGTCCTCACGATTTGGCTGGCTTATGACGGCGAACTTGCGAGCGTCTGGGCGGCGCATTCCCGCACGTTCTGGGCGTGGGTCGTGTTTTCGGGGACGCTGAGCACGGTTGCGACGCTGGGCTTTTATCGTTCACTCGAGATTGGGACGCTTTCAATCGTCGCACCGGTGTGTTCCGTCTATCCCGCGCTGACGCTCTTGCTTTCGATGTATACCGGTGAGCACGTAACGTGGACTCAGATTGCGGGAATCTTCGTGTCGATCCTGGGTGTCGCGCTGGCGGCGACGTCGTTCGCGCCGCGTTCGACGGACGTAATCGAGCCGGGCGCGCGGCCGCAAGGTCATCTGACGCGCGGCGTCGGCCTAGCATTGATGGCCTCCGCGCTGTACGGGCTGAATTTCTGGGTCATCGGGTATCACGTCGCCACGCATGTGAGTGCGGCGATGTCGGTGTGGACCGTGCGCGTGCCGGGAACGCTCTTGCTCCTGCTCTTCGCCGCACCCGCGAAACAAACCATCCGTTTCCCGACCGGCAGAATTTGGTGGTGGATTGTGGGTACCGGAATTTTCGATTCCGGCGCGTTTCTCGTGAGTTCGCTTGGCCTGCGCACAGGGCGCGTGTCCGTGGTGACCGTCATCGGATCGCTCTTCAGCGCGGTGACCGTGTTTCTTGCGTGGATTGTTCTTCGCGAGCGCCTCGAGCGGACGCAATGGCTCGGCATTTTTCTGATTTTCGTCGGCATCATCCTGGTCAGCACCTAGCCTGCTACACTGTCTCCTCGTCATGCCCCGCTATTGCGAAGTCGCTCTCCCCGTTCCGCTGCGTTCGCTTTTCACGTACTCCGTTCCGGCGGAATTGGAAGCGAGCGAACTTGCGGGACGCCGTGTCGTGGTTCCGTTTCGCAATCGAAAAATAATCGGCGTGGGAGTGGCGCTCGCCGAGCGTGCGCCCGGTGTCGCGCGGGTAAAAGAAATCGCCGAGGTTCTCGATCCGATTCCGGCGCTGCCTTCGGCGCTGATCGAGCTGGGCCGGTGGATCAGCAAATATTACGTGGCCCCGATCGGAGAAACGTTTCGTTCGCTTCTCCCGCCGGAAGCGGAAGTGCGCCAGGAACGCACATACGCCCTGACTGGCCCGGGCAGCGAATATCTCGCGGAGCTGGTGGCTCGGGGCCCGGCCGATGAGAGCGAGCTCGCCGATCTCGCGGCGCTCGACATCGCAAAAGACGTCGGCGGGCCTGCGAAATTCAGCCGGTTTCGGAAGGTGCGTGCGGCGCGGGAAGCGGTCGAGCGCCTTGTTCGCTCAGGCCATCTCACATGGAGCGAAAGCGTCGTCCGGCGCAAAGAGCGCCTGCAGAAGATCGTGGCGTGGAATTCGGCGCCGCCGGCGGCCGCATCGATTCCAGGCTCGGCCGTGAACCCGCTCGAAGAGAAGCAGGCGCGCGTGCGGGATGCGCTCGCTGAAGCGGGTGTGCCGCTTCCCCTGCCAGTCTTACTTGTGGCCGCAGGCGTCACGCGGCGGATTGTGGAGAGACTCGCGGAGCAGGGCATGGTCACGATCTGGGAAGAGCCGCGCATTTCCGGAGAAGATCCCTGGGATACCGACTACACGCCGCCCTCGAATGTGTTGAACGCCGGCCAGTCTCAAGCAGTTGCGCAGATTCGCGGATGGCTCGATGCGAGCGCGTTTCAAGTCGGCTTGATTCACGGCGTGACCGGCAGCGGGAAAACCGAAGTTTATCTTGCTGCGGTCGAGGCGGCGCTGGCCAAGGGGCGGAGTGCGCTGGTGCTCGTGCCCGAAATCGCGCTGACGCTGTGGATGAGCCGTCACGTGCGCGCGCGCTTCGGTCCGCAGGTGGCCGTGCTGCACAGCGCGCTCACCGACGTGGAACGCGCGCGGGAGTGGTGGCGCGTGCGTCGTGGTGATGCGCGGATCGTGGTAGGGACGCGCTCGGCTGTTTTCGCGCCGGTTGAGAAGCTCGGACTCGTGCTCGTCGATGAAGAACAGGAGGGCAGCTACAAGCAGGAAGAGGTGCCGCGCTATAACGGACGCGACACCGCGATCTATCGCGCGCGGCTCGAAGGCGCGGTCGTGGTGCTCGGATCGGCCACGCCGTCGCTGGAGAGCTATCATCACGCACGAACCGGAAAATACAAGTTGCTGGAGCTGAAGACGCGCGTGGAGAACCGGCCGCTCGCGCGAGTCCGCGTCGTGGATCTGCGCGAAGAATTTCGCGCCACGCACACTGCTGCGCCCCTGTCTGAACCATTGCGCGACGCGATCGCGGCCCGGCTCGAGAACGGCACGCAAGCGATGGTGCTGATCAACCGCCGCGGCTATTCGTGGTTTCTGCTTTGCCGCGGGTGCGGCGCAACGCTGCAGTGCCGGAATTGCAGCATCGCGCTCACCTATCACAAAAAGCGCGCGCGCCTCGAGTGCCATTACTGCGGATATTCTTCTTCGATTCCGAAAGAGTGTCCGAAATGCACGCAGGAGTATCTCTATTTCGTCGGCGATGGCGCCGAGCGCGTGGACGAGTATTTGCGCCAGCAATTTCCGAGGGCGCGGATCGGACGGCTCGACCGCGACACGGTGCGCACGAAGCAGGAGTACCAGGATGTGCTCGGGAAGTTTGCGCGGCGCGAGATTGACGTTTTGGTGGGGACCCAGATGGTGGCCAAGGGGCACGATTTCGAGTACGTGACCCTCGTCGGCGTTGTCGCCGCGGATTTGGCGCTCAGCCGGCCGGATTTTCGCGCGGCGGAACGGACATTCCAGCTTCTGACCCAGGTGGCTGGACGCGCGGGCCGCGGCAAGTTGCCGGGCGAGGTGATCGTCGAAACGTACTACCCGGAGCACTACGCCATTCAGCACGCCGCGCTTCAGGATTACGCCGGATTCTTCGAGAAGGAAGCGCACTTCCGGCGGATGCTGCATTATCCGCCGTACACGGCGCTGGCAAATGTGTTGGTGCGCAGCCGCGACCAGGAAAAAGCGATTCAATGGTCGCGGGCGCTCGGCACGTTTTTCGCGCCTTACGAAAATCAGGGGATGAAAGTTCTCGGGCCGGCGGCAGCGCCATTTGCGCGCTTGCGGCAGGAGTATCGATTCCAGTTTCTCCTGAAAACCCCGAAGCGTTCGATATTGACGCAGGCGCTTAGCGGATGCTTCGAGTTCTGCGAGAAACGAGGAATACCCGAGACGGCGATCATCGTCGATGTGGACCCGACGAATCTGCTATGAGGGATTGTCGTCGCGCCGGGTCGCGACCGGAATGACCGAAAGCAGCACTTGCAGTGCTATGGATTCATTGTTGGCCAGGGCGTGAAGCTCAGAATGAAGATGACAACGCCGCCGGTGGTCCAGAGCCGCCGTGCAGGATCGAGCGGCTGCCAGCGATCGAGCAGCTGCGGATGACGAAAAAACCACGACAGCGCTAAAATCAAGCCGCCCCACAAATACCAGCCGTACCACGCGAGCCAGCCCATCGAAAGCACGACGAGCCCGACGAAAAGAGAAATCCGGCGATGGTGTGTGCTGTTCAAGCTGTAGAGAATATGTCCGCCGTCGAGCTGCCAGGCGGGAAGCAGATTGAGGGAAGTCACCAGCAAGCCAACCCA
>DASPVY010000253.1:0-6414 GCA_035622115.1 Candidatus Acidiferrales bacterium | reverse complement strand
ACATGGATGTCGATTCCGCCGGATTGAAGGCATGGGACGTCGCGGGCTTCGAACCAATGGGTGCGGTGCAGGGGAAAGTCATGGATAGCCACATGGCCGAGCAGATGACCTTCGTTGCTCGCGCCGGCCATCCCTGCGGCGCCAATTTCAACGCCAAGCAATTTCTTAAGGCTCACCCGGAATTTTCCTGGCAAGCGCCTGTCTTGCGGGATATGAACGCGGGACCCTGGACGACGTTTCAAGCGGGAGAAACCGCCGCGAAATAAATTCCGCGGCGGTTCCCCCACGCAGGTGTTCGAAACCCAGCTATCTGTTTACATCCTCGGTCAACGAACCAGGTCAGCCCTTCTCGACAGCCAGGTTGTTGGTCACCGAGAATACGTTCGGCACTCCATTGGCGCGGATTCCGGCAAGATTCTTGTCGGTTTGGTTATCCACCACGCCCACCAGCGTTACGTTTCCATTCTTCACAATGATGTGAATGGAAGGCTGTGTGCCGCGCCCGTAAATTTGCAGGCCCGGTTCGCTATAGATGGCGCGGTAGGTCGCCAACCGGATCTGATTGTCCATCGGCGAAAGCGGCAGAACTTCGATGTTGTTTTCGACGTTCGTGACGCCTTCGATGTGCTTCACGGCGGTTTCCGCATCGGGCTTTATGCTCGCGCGGGCCACTTGTCCTTCGAGTATCACCGTCGTTCCGTCAACCCGGTACTCGAGGTTGTCGAATACCGAGAGCCACGGCAACATGACCAGCTGGTGCCGGACTTGATTGGTCAACCAAGCCTCATATTGTGCCGAACCCCGCGGCGCCGGTGCTTGCTGAGCGCTGGGATTGTTGGCAGCTGCCATGGCCTGTGGTGCGGCAGACATGCCAAGAATCAGCGCCAGAGTCCCTGCGCCGAACAACAGTCCGAAACGCTTCGCTATGTTGTTCATTGCATTCCTCCAGTTACCGCTTCTTGCGTGCCTCCCCCTCACAGGATTAGACGGCTCAGCCGGGTTCAAAGTTGCGGAAAGTTACTGCGGTTAACTTCATGACTTAACTGGAGTTTCGTCGGATACGGCGTTTACGGGAGATCGCAAAAAAAACGCTCGTGCATTAATTCACCGGCGCGTTCAGCGCCGCCACCAGTTCAACAAACGACGTCGCGCCCATCGCTTGCTCCAGCGCTTCTTTCCGGCTGAATAACTCGCCCGCGTCGCGAAGCAGGTCGTCCTGCGATTGATTGTCCCCGGTGAGAATCAGAATGATCAGCCTCGTCAGCTTGCCGTCCCTGGCATCAAAGTCCAGGCCGTATCTGAGTTTCGCGACCACAACCACCGGATGCGGCAGCCCATCCACCTTCGCGTGCGGCACCGCAAGCCCGTTATCCCACGCGCTGGGCGCCACTCGCGCGCGCTCCTTCACGATGCGGATAAATCGGTTCGGCGCTCCATTCACCGCGTTCGCCGCGGCTTCGCTCAATTTCCCGATCGCCTGCTCACGCGTTGCCGCCTCGAAATTCGGGAAATAAAGTTTTCCGCTCACCACGTCCTTGAGCGACAGCGGCCGGCGTCGCCGCACCAAAAAGCGAATCGCCGGCGCCGACGCCAGCGACGTGAACAGCGCCATCGTCACCAGCGCGACGAACATCTTTTCCTGAATCAGGCCCGCCTGCAGCGCCAGGATCCCCAGAATCATCTCCATCGCACCCCGCGCATTCATCGCCAATCCCACGCCCAGTGATGTCCGGCGGTCCATTCCGCCGAGTCGCGCGCCATATCCGGCTCCGATCAGTTTTCCGACGCAGGCCACCGCCACGATCGTCGCTGTGACGCCAAGATTGAAATTCGTCACGAAGTTCGTGCGCAGCCCGATCGTGGCGAAGAAAAACGGCGCGAACACGTTCGTCACGATCTGATGGATGTGCTCGGCCGTGCGCTTCCGCAGGTGCGAGGACTCTCCCACGGCGATCCCGATAATGAATGCTCCGAACACGGCGTGAATCCCCGCAAATTCCGCGAACGCCGCGCCGCCCAGCGTCACCGTGAATATGAATCCGAGTATTCCTCCCGGCCAGCTCGTGTGCGCCTGGATCCACGGCACGAGCTTGTCGATCAACCAGCGCACCACCGTCAGCGCGATCAGCGTAAACGCCGCCACCAGCAAAATCGTCCGCCTCACTCCGCTCGTCGCAGTCGGGGATGCCTTCATCATTCCCAAAATCAGCGAAAAGAGGATCCAGCCCACCAGATCGTCGAACATCGCCGACGACATCACCACGGTTCCCATCTCGCTTCGCAGAAGATTCAGGTCCATCAGAATTTTCGCGATCACGGGCAGTGCGGAAATCGAAAGCGCGGTTCCGACGAACAGCGCAAAAATCAGCGTGTCCGCGTTCGCCTGCGCGCCCAGGTAGCGCGGGAAAAACCAAGCCGCGCCGAATCCGAACGCGAACGGCACGATCACGCCGAAGAAGCTCACCAGCAGCGCGCTTTTTCCTTGCCGGAAAATGCTCCGCAGATCGATTTCCATGCCGGCGGTAAGCAGAAAAAAGACCACGCCCAGCGTCGAAACCGTGTCCAGCACGATTGGCATCACGCCCGTGCTCGGAAACAGCGCCGCATAAATCGCCGGCTTGAAATGGCCCAGAACCGTCGGGCCTAGAAGGATTCCCGCCATGATTTCGCCGAGGACGGCGGGCTGATCGATCTTCTGCATCAGCTCCCCGGCGAGCTTTGCCGCGCCCAGAAGCACGGCCAGCGCAAGGAACATCGTCATCACGTCATGTGGCGCCAGATGCATCGCGTCGCCTAGCTCGAGTGTGATTGCACTTTTGTGGGGTCCGACGTCATGTTTCGTATCGTTGTTTCGCGTGCCTTCGTTGCCGGCATCGATTTAACCTGTCGCGTTTATTCAGACGGGCCATTTTCGGTTTTGTCGCAGCCCCTGAGCTGCGAAGGGCCCGCGTCGGTTTTTACCGCGGTCTTTGCGCCGCGTCGTCTTTCGCCGCGGGCTCTCCAATGTCCGCCCCGTTCTCCGCTTTCGGCTGGAGCGCGTCTAATACTCATCTTCTTCAGCCTTTTTCAACGGGATCAGTTTCAGCGCGATTCGAATATCGCGCGACCTCGCGTCCGCCACGATCGCGCGTCGAATCTCTCCGGGCAGCGCTTCCGGCGGATACACGCCGGCCAAGTCGCGCGGCATGTGCCGCACGAACAGCGCCGCCACATGAGCCGTCGCATACGAAATGGGTGTCGCGTGAATTCCGCGTCGCGCAATTTGAAAAAGACTGGGCACGCCCACATCCCAACGCAGCATCAGCGGTTGTCCGCCCCTCAATCCGCGCACCAGCACGGCCGCGGCGAATCGGGCGTTCTCCAGAATTTTTTCCCGAAACAGCCGCGCCATCGCTCGCGGCGTCGGCGTTTTCGGAAACCGCTTCGAAACCATCCCCCGGGATTTGCTCAGCTTTCCCTGCCGATACCATCTCCGCAGCCGGTCAATGTCGTTGCCGCCGATCTTGGCGTCGAGCTCCTGCAGCGATATGTAGTAGGGTAGCGTCGCCACTTCATCCTGGGCCGCCAGGTACACCATCGTCTCTCCGATGGGACGCGGGAACCGGAACTTCTCTGGATCGCCGAATCTCTTGCCGACGTGAAATCGCTTGTCGCGATAATAAATCGGTTTCGAAACCGCTTCGTCGAACGCCACTTCGTGCGACCACGTCGAGATTGGATCGTCGCTATGCGTGCTCTCATAGAGCCGCATTTGCGCCGACTTCGTCGTATCCAGCAGTTCCGCGCCGCGTTTGACCAGCAAATTCGTCAGCCCCGGCGCCACTCCCGCGTTCACAATCGCAATTCGATTTTTCGCCACGAACCGCTTGTGATAGCGAAGCTGCTCGGCCTTGAAAGGATTTCGCGTCAGCCGCGAATTCAGATCGAGGTAATGTGCCCGCAGCCGCAGCGCCGCGCGCAAGAGAATTTCATTGAAGACGGCCGGCGACGCATTCACCAGAATATGGCAGCCGCGCCCGCCGCGAATCACCGACCATATATTGCGGGCGTTGACTTCCACCACCGGGATCAAGCTCTTCTTGCCCAGGAATCGCTTCGCGCGATCCACGTCTCGGTCTCCGCACCAGACCGTATGCCCCTGCCTCGCCAGCAGTTGAGCCAGCAGCGAGCCTGTGCCGCCCACGCCCACCACGAAGATCCGCATCGGCTCGAAACTCTACCACATCCCCGAATCGCCCCGCGCTTTGCCAATTGCTGTACAATGTTCTTCTCCGACCACCGCTCCTCCCGGAGAGACATCCCACGGAGTAGGTGGCGAATCCCGCGCTGCTTGCGGGGTGACGGTTCGGGTGGAAACGCCCGGGCCTGCCGTGTTTGCAAAGGAGATCACCACGCGCGTCGCTGGCGGTGCGCGTGTCTCGCCCGAGTCCAAACACGCACTCGGGCATCTTACTTTTTGGATGGTCTGCGGCCGCTCCGTAGATGGCGGCGGCCGTTCACTCGGCGCTCATGACTCTGACCGACAAATTCGGCCGCCAGATTACCGATCTCCGGATCTCCGTCACCGATCGCTGCAATTTCCGCTGCGTCTATTGCCGCTCGGCCGACCCTGAAAATCACGTCGCCGGCCACGAACTCCTCCGCTGGGACGAGCTTGAGCGCCTCGCGCGGATTCTCACCGGTCTCGGCATTCGCAAAGTTCGCGTCACCGGCGGCGAGCCTCTTGTCCGCGATGGCGTCGAAGATTTCATCGCCAGTCTCCGTGATATTGGCGTCGCGGATCTCTCGATGACCACCAACGGCCATCTTCTCGCCGAGCGCTGCGAGCGTCTCGTGGCCGCCGGCCTCACTCGCATCAATATCAGCCTCGATTCGCTCGATCCCGCGCGCTTCGAGCAAGTCACGCGCACGAAGTCCTTCGGCAAGGTCATGGCAGGCATTGACGCGGCGCAGGCTTCGCCTCTGCGTCCAGTGAAGGTCAACGCCGTCCTCGTCCGAGGCCTAAACGACGGCGAAGTCGAAGCCTTCGCCGAATTTGCGCGCGATCGCGATCTGATCATGCGCTTCATCGAATTTATGCCCCTGGATGCCGATCGCCACTGGTCGCGCGATCTCGTCGTCACCGCCGCCGAAGTCAAGCGCCGCATCGAAGCGCGCTGGCCCCTCGTTCCCATCGCTCACGAACGCAGCGAGACCGCGCGCAAATATCGCTTCGCCGATGGCCGCGGCGAAATCGGTCTCATCGCGCCGGTCACGCAGCCCTTTTGCGGACAATGCTCCCGCATCCGCCTCACGGCCGATGGCAAGCTCCGCACCTGTCTTTTCAGCAAGGAAGATCATGATTTGAAATCTCTCTTGCGCGGCGGCGCCACCGATGATGAGATTGCGGAAGAAATTCGCGCTGTCGTCGACGAAAAAGAGGAGGGGCATCGCATCAACGAACCGGATTTCCGCCCACCCTCTCGGACCATGGTTTACATAGGCGGCTGATACGGGCAGCTTTTTGAGTTGCGGCCCCGGCGGTTTTTCGCTTCCGGCCCGGCCGTGGAGGTCGCGGTATTAACGCCGCGGAACGATGAGCGATTCCGATTCCAGGTTATTTACTCTCGGCGAAGCTGAAAAAGCTCGTCACGAACTCGAGCCCATTCTCCTTGAGGCCATGGAATTGCGCCGCAAGATGGCCGATCTCGAAGCCACACTTCTCGCCCTCACCGAACGCATCGTCCGCATGGGTGGCGTCTCGATTCCGTACGCAAAAACCGCGGAAACGCGCCAGGCTCGCGATCGCACTGCCGAGTCGCTCCAGGGCCTGCTCGATCGCATCCATTCCACCGGCTGTCTGGTCAAGGATCTCGACGTCGGCTTGCTCGATTTTCCGTCCCGGCTCGATAATCAGGACGTGTATCTCTGTTGGCGGCTCGGCGAGGACCGCATTCGCTTCTATCATCGCCAGGACGAGGGTTTCGCCGGTCGTCGGCCGATCGATCCCCGCGACGCCGGATACTCCAGTCCCATCCAGTGATCGTTCGCTGATTCTGTGGCTCACCTCTTTAGAGGTGAAGTTTTTTGGCTCTGGGCTTTAGAGGTCCGGGAGAGACCCTTGACCAGTGGCGCCGCTAATCGCCTGAAAGACTCCGCTAGCCCCTATCTGCAGTCCGCCGCCCATCAGCCTGTTGACTGGCGCGAATGGGGCGAAGAAGCCTTTGCCCACGCCCGAGCCGAAGGCAAGCCCATCCTTCTCGATATTGGCGCCGTCTGGTGCCACTGGTGCCACGTCATCGATCGCGAAAGCTACGAAAATCCCGAGCTCGCCGCGCTCATCAACGAACTCTACGTTCCCGTCAAAGTCGATCGCGATGAGCGTCCGGATGTCGACTCGCGCTATCAGGCCGCCGTCAGCGCCATGACCGGCCA
>DASPVY010000252.1:0-8436 GCA_035622115.1 Candidatus Acidiferrales bacterium | reverse complement strand
AAAATCGATAACCTCGTTCAAGTCGCTCATAACGTGCAAATCGGTGAAAACTCCGTAATCGCAGCTCAGACCGGCATTTCCGGCAGTTGCGTGATCGGTGAAGGCGTTGCCATCGGCGGGCAGGCAGGACTCGGAGAACATTGCAATGTGGAATCGGGTGCTGTGCTCGGCGGACAGAGCGGCATCCTGCCAGGAAAGACGATCCGTTCCGGCCAAGTCGTCTGGGGTACGCCCGCGCGGTCGCTCGACCGCTTTAAAGAGCAACACGCATGGATTTCGCGGCTACCAGAATTGGGAAAGCGGCTGCGCAAAATGGTATAAACGACAAGTTGCCAGACGACGACACCGCTGTCCGAGGCGCTTTCCAGAGCCTCCTGCGCTTCCGGCGCCCCGAGTGCGAATCCCACCAGGGCTCTTGACCCATGTATTTTTTGTTGACCCGGAAGCCTTTAGCAGACATAATTTACCCGGGCGTGCTGTATCTGTTTGCATCGGCAGGGGATCGCCTGTGCAACCGGCAGGGTCCCGCGCTCATCTCTAGCTATGGTGGGCAAGCTAGGGGACGCGGGTCTGGCTTGTAGTTGGATGAAGTCCAGCAGGCGCAGCGCCGCTTGCTAAAAACCGAGTTCCTCGAGCAGTTGGCTTCCCAGCGATTTCGGGCGGCAATGTGCATGACGCGGCTGTGGCTCGCTCGCGCTCCTGCGGCCGTATTCATATTTAGCGCTTGGAAAGGACAAAATGTCGGAAGGCTTGCTATTTCCTCGAATGACGACGCGGACTCACGGTGCCGGAACGGCTACCGTCCCCACTCGGACGCTCGAGGGCCTGCTGGATCAGGCGATTGAGCGCACTACGGACTGGCTCCTCAAGGCGCAATTCCCGGACGGTTATTGGTGGGGCGAGTTGGAGGCCGATTGCACGCTCAATTCCGACTACATTGTCTTCCATCATGCGATGGGCGAGAAGAACTCGCCGAAAATTCCGAGGCTCGCGGTTCATATTCGCCATCGGCAGCTAGCCGATGGAGGCTGGAGCATCTTCCCGAATGGGCCGTCGGACTTGGACGCCACGATCAAGGCATATTTCGCGCTGAAGCTCGCAGGCGATGATATCAACGCGCCGCATATGTGCACCGCCCGCGAACGCATCATCGCGCTGGGCGGCGTAGAAAGCGCGAATTCCTACACCCGTTTCCACTTAGCTCTGATGGGCGCCGTGGAATACGACCTGGCGCCGTCAATTCCGCCGGAATTGATTCTGCTGCCGCGCTGGTTCTTTGTGAACCTATATGAAATGTCATCGTGGACGCGCGCGATCATCGTGACGCTGTCGATTTTGAATGGAATCCGTCCGACCTGGGACGTCGCGCCCAAGGGCTATCTCGACGAGCTGTTCGCGGATCCCGAGCGCCGCCGCAAAGCCTTTGAATGGGATCGCGAAGGCGTGACCTGGCGGAATTTCTTCCTCGCGGCGGACCTCCTGATGAAGCTTTACGAGCGCCTGCCTTGGAAGCCTTTCCGTGCCCTGGCTCTGGCGAAAGGGAAGAAGTGGCTCCTGGGCCACATGGAGGGAAGCGAGGGCCTCGCGGCGATTTATCCTTCGATCCAGAATTCGATTTTTTGTTTGCACCAGCTTGGATACGCGGCGGACCATCCTCTTGTCGTGGAGCAGAGGAAGCACTTATCCGCGCACGAGGTGCCAGAAGGCGACGTGATTCGCATGCAGCCCTGCGTTTCGCCGGTGTGGGACACTGCAATTGCCATGGTGTCGCTGGAAGAGGCCGGCGTAAATCCCCGCCATCCCGCGTTGGTCAAATCGGCGCGTTGGCTGATGGAGATGCAAATCTTGGCCGGCGGCGATTGGCAGGTGAAAAACCACGACGCCGCGCCGGGCGGTTGGGCCTTCGAATTTCGCAACGATCCTTTTCCTGATGTGGACGACACTGCGTTCGTCCTGATGGCTTTGGCTCGCGTGGGATATCCCGACAAGGAGCGCATGAATCAGGTTGTCCGGCGCGGCGTTGCGTGGATGCTCAGCATGCAGAATCGCGATGGGGGATGGGGCGCGTTCGATCGCGACAACAATCTCTCCATCCTGAATAACATTCCTTTCGCGGATCACAACGCCATGCTCGATCCTTCAACGGCAGACGTTACGGCTCGCGCTGCCGAGGCTCTGGCCAAGCTTGGTTGGCCGGTTGACCATCCGGCGGTGAAAGGCGCGCGCCGATTTTTGCGCACGGATCAGGCGCCCGATGGCGCGTGGTACGGCCGCTGGGGCGTCAACTATATCTACGGCACGAGCGGCGTTTTGCGCGCCATGGAGGCTCTGGGTCTTTCGCGTTCAGTCGAGTGTCAGCGCGCCGCCAACTGGCTTCGATCCGTTCAGAACCCCGACGGGGGATTCGGCGAATCCCACCACTCCTATTCTGACTCTAACTGGAAGGGGCGGGGCTCGAGTACAGCTTCGCAGACCGCGTGGGGTCTGATCGGTTTGCTGGCCGTGAGCGGCCCGAGCGATCCTTCGGTTCGAGCGGCCGCGAGATTCCTGCTGAGCACTCAGAATGAAGACGGCACGTGGGACGAGGAAGAATTTACGGGCACTGGTTTCCCCGGAGTTTTCTACTTGAAGTATCACCTCTACCGGAATTCGTTTCCGCTTTATGCCCTCGCGCACTATCGCAATCTGCGCGACGGCGCTCGCGAATATTCCGGCTGCCGTCCCGGACCGGACGGAATTCCATACCGCAGGCTGCATCGGGGGCATGAATGAGATTTCCGCTTAGCCTGACGGCAAATCTGACGGGCTACCTGGCCGGAAAGAAAATCCGCGGCGAGGAGAAATTTCCGCTCGTCATGATGCTCGAGCCGCTCCATGCATGCAATCTCACATGCACCGGCTGCGGCCGCATCCGCGAATACAAATCCACGATCAACGAGATGCTGACGGTCGAGCAGTGCCTTGCCGCTCTCGATGATTGTGGCGCTCCGATCGTTTCGATTTGTGGCGGCGAGCCCATGATCTACCCTGAAATCGGCCGCCTGACCGCCGAAATACTCAAGCGCAAAAAGAACATCTACCTCTGCACCAACGGCATGTTCATCCGCAAGCGGCTGAACGAATTCAAGCCGACCTCGCGCTTTTTCTTCAATGTCCATCTCGACGGCATGGAGCGGACGCACGATCTCTGCGTCGAGCGTGACGGCGTTTTTCGCGACGCCATTGACGGCATCAAAGCCGCCAAAGCTGCCGGCTTTCTCGTCTGCTCGAACACCACGATCTACAAGGAAACCGACCTCGAGGAAATCGCCGAACTTTTCGCCTATCTCCGCGACCTCGGTGTGGACGGCTACATGATGTCCCCGGCCTATTCCTACGCCGCCGTGCAGACCAAAGACATTTTCATGTCTCGCGAGGAGGTCCGCGAAAAATTCCAGCGCGCCAGTTATCTGCTCGAGGATTTCAACGTGATCACTTCGCCGATCTATATGGAATATCTGCGCGGCGAGCGCGAGTTGATGTGCACGGCCTGGGGCAATCCCACCTACAATCCGCGCGGCTGGAAAGGCCCGTGCTACCTGATGACGGACTCGCACCACGCCACATTCAAGGAATTCATCGACGACACCCCGTGGGAGAAGTATGGCCGCGGCCGCGATCCGCGCTGCCAGGATTGCATGGTCCAGTCCGGCTACGAGCCCTCAGCAGTTCTCGGCGGCAATAAGAAACTGGGCGACACCTGGAAAATGCTCAAGTGGCAGCTCTCCGGCCGCATGGGCGGCGCGAAGGGTGCGACTTCGAAGTCGCGCACCAACGGCAACGGTCACTCCAACGGAGCGTCCAAACCAAACGGCAATGGCCACTCCAACGGCCACAGCAATCCACTTCCCATTGTCAACGCGTCCTTGTCCGCTTCGGCGGGGCCGAAGGAAGAGGTTTTCCGAATTCTATGAAGACGCTCGTCACGGGCGCCACGGGCTTCGTGGGCAGCCACGTCGCGGGCCGGCTTCTCTCTGCCGGGCACTCGGTTCGGGTGTTGGCGCGGCGTGGTAGTGATGTCCGGGCATTGAGCGGTTCCGAAATCGAGCCCGTCGAAGGCGATTTGCGCGACGCGGCGTCTCTTGATCGAGCGGTGGCCGGAATCGATTGGGTTTTCCACGTGGCCGCGGATTACCGGTTGTGGACGCGGCGCCCTCAGGAAATCTACGAGAACAACGTCGTTGGCACGCACAATCTGTTGGAAGCGGCGCGAAGGGCGAAGGTCTCGCGTTTCATTTATACGGGCACGGTAGCCACTGTCGCCGTCGATCGGTTGGATCTGCCGAACGAATCCACCGAGTCTTCGCTCCACGAAATGATCGGCCACTACAAGCGTTCCAAGTGGCTGGCGGAGCGGCTGGTGATGGCCGCGGTTAGTTCCGGACTGCCCGCTGTCGTGGCCATGCCGACCACCCCCGTCGGCCCCGGCGATTGGAAGCCGACGCCGACCGGCAAAATCATCGTTGATTTTCTGACGGGCAAAATGCCGGGCTACGTAGATACCGGACTCAATTTTGTCGCTGTCGAAGACGTCGCGGATGGGCATCTCCTCGCCGCCGAGAAAGGCAAAATCGGCGAGCGCTATTTACTGGGCGCTGAGAATCTGACGCTGAAACAGGTCCTGGACATGATCGCCCGGACTTCTGGCATGCCAGCGCCGCGGTTGAAGATCCCGCACGGGGTCGCTCTCGGATACGCTTTCGCGGAAAACGCTTTCGCTCGCTTGCTTGGGCGCCAGCCGCAGATTCCTATCGAAGGCGTTCGCATCGCGCGGCACAAAATGTTCGTCGACTGCTCGCGGGCTCAGCGGGAATTGGGATTTCGCCCGGGGCCGGTTGATGCGGCTCTCGAGCGCGCGGTCCGTTGGTATAAGGAAAACGGCTACGTCCCCGCAACTGCGCGCCGGGCCGTCGCCGCAACCGCCTGAAGAAGGAAGATCGTTGAAGGTTCTCGTCACATTCGCGGTCGAAGCGGAACTCGCTCCGTGGAAGCGGCGGCTCGAGCTTCGCGCAGCCGATCGAAATGATGTCGCCATGCACTCCGCAACTCTTCTCGGCGTCGAGATTGATTTCGCGGTGACGGGCATCGGGCCCGCCAACGCTTCTCGCCTCGCCACCGATCTTCTGAACAAGCCCTACGATCTCTGCATCGCCTCGGGCTTCGCGGGGGCGCTGCGCTCCGGACACGCGGTTGGGCAAATCGTCACTCCCCGCAATGTGCGCCATTTCGAATCGCCCCGGACGATCGAGTGCGACACGGAATTCACCGCTCTCGCAGCGTCAAAGGGCGCCGAGGAAATTGACACGCTACTCAGCCTCAATCGGGTCGCTGCGACGCTTGACGAAAAGGCGCAACTTGCTCCCTTCGCGGATGCTTGCGACATGGAATCATTCGCCGTACTTTCTGCTGCCGCGGCTCGTAGCGTTCCGGCGATTGCGATTCGTGCGATTTCGGATTCATCCGACGACTCCGTGCCCACGGGCATCAGCGATCTCGTTAATGACGCCGGCCGCGTCAAGCTCGGCAGCGTCGTGAAATTTTTGGCCGGCCATCCGTTCCAATTGCTCGCGGTAGCTCGGTTGGCTCTCCACACCAAAGCAGCTGCTCGATCGCTGGCGCGGTTTCTGGAAAGCTATGTCACGAGTCTCGCGCTATCGTCGCGTTTAAGCGTCGGCGAGGAACTGCAAGGAGTTGGTTCGCGATGAGCCGGGCTTCCGCCGTCCTCAACCCCGCGCTGCGTGCGAACGTGCGCCCGAAGAGTCGCATGATGCGCGCCGGGGTCTATCGCGGCGAAGGGCGCGTCGGCGTCGAGACGGTTCCCATTCCGCAAATTGGCGAAGGCGAAGTGCTGTTTCGCGTCGCCGCCTGCGGTATCTGCGGAACCGACATCAAGAAAATTCATCATGGTTTTGTTCGGCCGCCGCAAATTTTTGGCCATGAAGTCGCAGGAACTGTCGTTGAGGCCGGCTCCGGCGTTTCGCGCTTTCAGCCCGGCGACCGCGTGGTCAGCTTCCATCACGTGCCCTGCGGCTCGTGCTTCTACTGCGACCGCAAGCTTTTCTCGCAGTGCGCCGGCTACAAGAAGACAGGTCTTACGGCAGGCTTCGAACCGAACGGTGGCGGGTTCGCGGAGTATGTCCGCGCGATGCCCTGGATTGTCGAGCGCGGGATGATCGCGTTGCCACCGGACGTCACCTTTGAAGAGGCTACCTTCGTCGAGCCGGTCAACACCTGTCTCAAGGCCGTTCGGCGAGCGCGGGTGGCTCCGGGCGAGACTGCCCTGATAATTGGGCAAGGGCCGATTGGCTTGCTTCTAATGCTCTTGGCGAAGCTCCAAGGCGCGACCGTGTATACGAGCGACCCGATGCCGGGGCGTCGCTCGGCCAGCGTGCGCCTGGGCGCCGCCGATTCCTTCGATCCGGCCGCGGGCAACCTTGCGGATGTGATTCGCCGTCATACAGATGGGCGGGGCGCCGACGCTGTTCTGGTCGCCGTGCCTAGCCCGAGTCTCGTTCCCCAGGCCCTCGCGTTTGCCCGCCCAGGCGGTCGGGTCCTACTCTTCGCCCACAACGATCCTGTGATGCAGCTTGAATTTCCCGCGGCCGCGGTCGGCGTCGAGGAGAAGGAGATTTTGGGGAGCTACAGCGCTTCAATTGAAGATCAAGCCGAATCGGCGGAATTGGTATTCAAGCGCCGGCTTCCTGTGCGTGAATTGGTTTCAGACAGGTTTCCACTGGAGGACATCGCCAGCGCGCTCGAGTTGGCGGCGCGACCTTCGGGTGATACCTTAAAAGTGCTGGTAGTGAGCTGATGCATATGCGTCAAAGAGAGCGGAACGGCCACATGACTGCCGCGGTGCTTTACGGCCGCGAAAATCTCAGGGTCGAGACCGTCGATATCCCCGCATTGGGCGAGAATGACGTTCTTGTCAAGGTTGCTGTCGCGCTTACCTGCGGCACCGATCTCAAAGTCTGGAAGCAGGGATTTCACGCGCGGATGATCAAGCCTCCGTCAGTGTTCGGTCATGAACTCGCAGGCACGGTGGAAGCGAAGGGCGGCGACGTCAACGGCGGAATTCGCCCCGGCATGCGGGTCGTTCCCGGGAATTCCGCTCCTTGTGGCGTTTGCCTCTACTGCCGCAAAGGCCAGCCAAATTTGTGCGAGGATTTGCTCTTTAACAACGGGGCGTACGCGGAGTACATCCGCATTCCGGCGCGCATCGTCCAGCAGAACATGCTGGAAATTCCGAGCCATGTTTCCTTCAAAGACGCGGCCATGGTTGAGCCGCTTGCGTGTGTTCTCCGCGGCATCCACGAAATGAGCGTTCAGCCCGGCGACACGGCTACCGTAATCGGTTGCGGGCCGATTGGATTGAAATTCATCCGGGTGCTGTCCGCGCGCAACGTGCGCGTTATCGCGCTTGGCAAGCGCAAGAGCCAGGTTCAGGCGGCAGAGAGGATTGGTGCAACTGCCGCGCTCGACGTCACCGCCATTCAAAATCCGATTGCACGCGTCCGCGATCTCACTGAGGGCGGAAGAGGCGCGGATGCGGTGATCGAAGCCGTCGGTTCGCCCACCACCTGGCAATGGGCTGTGCAGATGGTTCGCAAGGGCGGCACCGTGAATCTCTTTGGCGGGTGTCCGCGCGGTTCCGAAGTGCGCTTCGACCCCGCCGCGCTGCACTATTCCGAGATCACGATCAAGTCGACGTTTCACCACTCGCCGCAATTCATTCGCGAAGCGCTGGACTCCATCGCCCGCGGCGAAGTCCGGCCGGCCGATTTCATCACCGGCGAGGCGCCTCTTTCCGAGCTTCCGCACGTCTTTGAAGAAATGAAGCACCGGAATGGGGAATTGAAGACCGCAGTCATCCCGTAGTCGTCCCGGCTGGTCCGGGACATCCATGCAAGCGAATCCTGAACTTGAGATCGCGCGCAATCTGCCACGCGCAGGTTGCTCCGTTGAAGAGGCGCGCCGCTACACCCGCTGGCTCGCGACGCACCACTACGAGAATTTCAATGTAGTGTCGTGGCTGCTCCCGCGCCGGTTGCACCAGCATTTCTATAACGTCTACGCCTATTGCCGCTGGGCCGACGATCTTGGCGACGAAGTGCCCGATCCGAAGCAGGCGCTCAAGCTTCTCGACGCGTGGGACGAGGAGCTGCAAAACGCTTATAACGGGAGAGCGACGCATCCCGTTTTTGTGGCGCTGGCAGTCACGGCGCGCGAGCTCGATATTCCCATCGAGCCGTTTCGCGATCTGCTGATTGCGTTTCGTCACGATCAGACGATCCACCGCTATGAAAACTGGGATGGGGTCCTCGGCTACTGCCGCTATTCGGCGAATCCCGTCGGGCGGCTGGTGCTGTATCTGGCCGGCTATCGAGATTCCGAGCG
>DASPVY010000251.1:0-3883 GCA_035622115.1 Candidatus Acidiferrales bacterium | reverse complement strand
TCCTGTGAAGCCAATCCTTGAAGTAAGACAGGATGGCTTCGCCCCTTTTCGGGTCATTCAATTCAGACATATTGACCGCGCCCATATTCGCGCAAGCGTCAGCAAAGCTTTGTATCGCTTGCTTGTAAGCACTTGCGGAGTTAGGGCTCAACCCGTTGGCCCCCCCGTTGCGCCAGTCCTGAATTCGATTTTGACAATCCACGATAAATTGCGCGACCGCTTCCGCAATCGTTATTTCGCCCGACGTGCTTGTTTTGAAGTCTCGAATCAATGCGGATGCTTCCGTCTCAATCGGCTTCAGTCCTTGCTGTGCTCGGGCTTGGTTCAGCTCGCGATTCTGATAGGCTACAAATGCCGCTGAGAGATCCCCGCCTACCGGCTCGACGATTCGCCTACCGTTGTCGCTATAACGCAAATAATATGTGGTAACATTCTCCAGGGGGATTGGCCGTCCGTTCTTTATTTGGACTTCCAAAAATGGATAAGTGCCGTCTTCAGATTTGACTCGGCCTACGAACATGACTTTGGCTCTCATTGGCCTCCTTTCTCCTTTCAAAGACACTGTGACACAACTGTTACAAAATGTCAAGCGTAATCATATGTCGTTGTGTACACAGTCTTTAAAAGTGTTTAAGTTCGAATCCCTACTTCCGCACCATTCATTCAAGCCACAAGTTGCCAACGCCGCGCGGGGGCGCGATGCGCGATTTTCCTGTCGTTGATATTTCAGAGTTTACAAAGCCGGCGCGCGAAAGTGCGTCGATGGACGTGAAGCACGCGATTGCTCGTGTGGTTGATGAAGTCTGCCGCGAGACAGGCTTTCTTGCCGTATCCGGCCATGGCGTGCCCGCGACGACCATCGATCGCGCGTGGGATGCGGCGCGCGCGTTCTTCGATTTGCCGGTCGAGAAAAAGCTGAGCGTGAAGATGCCGTACGACGGATATCCGTATGGCTACTCGCCGCTGCAGGCCGAGGCGCTCGCGAAATCGAAAGGAAACGACACGCCGCCCGATCTGAAAGAAAGCTTCAACATCGGTCCGCTCGAACAGAATCCAGTAGAGGAAGACGATCCGAACGCGGACTTTCGATATGCGACGAACATCTGGCCCTCGGAGCCGGCGGGATTTCGGGACGCCGCGACGGAATACTACCGGGCGCTCGGCAGGCTTGCCGGCAACGTCATGCGCGTTTTTGCGCTGGCGCTGGAATTGCCCGAGAATTACTTCGATAAGTTGATCGACGATCCGATCAGCGCGCTGCGCATGCTGAATTATCCGCATTCGAATGTGACGCCGCAGCCGGGACAACTGCGGGCGGGGGCGCATTCCGATTACGGCAGCCTGACAATTCTTCGCGCCGATGCCGCGCCGGGCGGGCTCGAAATTTGTTCGCCCGGCGGCGATTGGGTCGCGGTGCCGGCGTTGCCCGGCGCGTTCATCGTGAACATCGGCGATTTGATGGCGCTGTGGACAAACGATCGCTGGGTTTCGACGCTGCATCGCGTGGTAAATCCGTCGGCGGATTCGAGCGGCTCGACACGGCGGCAGTCGTTCGCGTTCTTTCACCAGCCGAATTGGAGCGCGGAAATTTCGTGCATTCCGACGTGCCTGGCGGCCGGCGAGCGGCCGAAATACGCTCCGGCGCGGTCGGGCGAATATTTGATGAACAAGTTTCGGGGAACGACGGTCCAGAGCGGTACGCCAGCCGCTCGCTCAGCGGCGCAATCCAAAAACTAAAATTTCACTGAGATTTCAGGTCGAGCGCCGCAATTCAGCGTGGGCGATGGCAATTTGCGCGGCGACGCGCGCGTTGCTTACCAGCAACTCGATATTGGCTTTGAGCGTTGCACCGCCGCTTGCCTTCGAAAGATGTGCCAGCAGGAAGGGCGTGACAGCCTTTCCGCGAATTCCGCTCTTTTCCGCATCGGTCAGAGCAGCTTCGATCAGCGACTCCAGCTGCTCGTGAGCCAGGGCGCTCGACTCTGGCGGCGGGTTGCAAAACACGATTCCGGAGGCGAGCTTCAGGTCCCACTGGATGCGCATGAGCCGCGCTGCTTCGTGCGGAGAATTGACGCGCGAGTCCAGAACAAGGCCGGATTCGCGTGCGTAGAATGCCGGGAAATCGCTGGTTTGATAGCCGACCACCGGCACGCCGAGCGTCTCGAGTAATTCGAGCGTGCGCGGCAAATCGAGAATGATCTTCGCGCCAGCGCAGACTGCGGCGACAGGTGTGCGGGCGAGTTCGCCGAGGTCGGCCGAAACGTCGAAAGTTTCGCCCACGCCGCGATGAACTCCGCCGATTCCGCCAGTGGCGAAGACGGAAATTCCGGCTTGCGACGCGACCCAGATGGAGGCGGCGACGGTGGTGGCGCCGGGCTTGCCGGACTGAAGCACGCTTGCAAGATCGCGACGGCTGAGTTTATGAATTTGATCGGCATTCGCGAGCAATTCGATTTCTTGCGCAGACAAGCCGACAACGAGGCGGCCGCTGAGAAGTCCAATTGTCGCTGGAGTAGCGCCTTCTTCCCGGACCGCGGCTTCGATGCGGCGCGCGGTCTCGAGATTCTGAGGGCGGGGAAGGCCGTGCGAAATGACGGTGGATTCGAGCGCGACGACAGGGCCGCCGCGACCGAGAGCGATCGCGATTTCGTCGCGGACATCCAGATAGGGATTCATGATTTTGCGGCGCCCGAGCGCGCGGCATGCGCTTCGATGCGTTCCAGAATAGAATCTCGGCTGAGCTGTGGCGCGATCGATTCTTCGGTTTCGACCGTGAGGCTCGCTGCGGCAAGTCCCCAGAACGCGGGCTCGTATTTCGCGCCAGACATTTTGGCGTAGGCATATCCTCCCACAAGCGCATCGCCAGCGCCGGTGACGTCGCGCACGCTTGCAGCAGGAATCGCTGATACGAACCTTCCGCCGCTGCCGTCATCGACGTAGATTCCATCTTCGCCCAGAGTGACGATTACCGTGCCGACTCCTCGGCGCCGAAGTTCGGCGGCGGCCTGCACAACATCGTCATGAGTCGCGACGGCTCGGCCGCTCAGCGCCGCGGCTTCTTTCGCGTTTGGGAACAGGACGTCGATCGAGTCAAGCACAGACGAAATCCTGACGGCCTTCGCGACCGAAATCGGATCGACCATGGCGACCGCGCGGCCCTTGTGCACGCGCAGCAAACGCTCGATTGTCGCCCCGCTAAGATTGGCGTCAAGAATCCAGCAGCCGCAGTTCGCGAGCGAGGCCGCGATCGAGTCCGCCCAGGCAGGATCAAGTTCCTCGAAGATCTCCATGTCCGCGAGTCCGATGAAGAGCTGGCCGCGTTCGTCGAGCACGGCGGTGTAACTTGCGGTGGCGCGGCGAGGCGATTGGGCGACGCTGGAGAGATTCAGCCCCTCGCGATGCAAAACTTCGAAAAGGCGATCTCCAGCGGCATCTTGCCCGACCGCAGAGAAAATCTCGACGCGGCACCCGAGCTTGGCGAGATTGCGCGCAATGTTGCAGACTACGCCCCCGGGACAGGACGTGACCCTCACCGGATTCGATGAGCCGGGCTGGAGATGGTCTGTGACGCGAGCTTTTCGGTCGGCGACGATGCCGCCGATGCAGGCAATCGTGGTTTCGTTCTGGCGATTCATTTTCGGACGCCTGCGCGCTGCGCACCCTGTTCGTCTAGCTTCTTCGGATCAGCCCCGCAGCTATCCACCCCGCGATGACCAGGGCAACGAGGATTTCCCAATTGTAGGTGTTGCCGTAGGTCGCGACCGGGAAGTGATTGCTGATCATGATGAAGACGACGGGCACGGCCATGTAGGTATTGTGCTTGGAACGCAGCTTGGCCTGCGCGCTGAGTTTTTGATCCAGACTCGTTCCTGATTCAGCGGCG
>DASPVY010000250.1:0-3210 GCA_035622115.1 Candidatus Acidiferrales bacterium | reverse complement strand
GCCGCCTGCCTCCGGTTTCATCGCCGCGAGCTCGCCGTACGTCAGCGCACCCAAGAGCGAAAGAAAGCCTCCGGTAATCCACACCAGAAGTCCCAGACCGACCGAGCCGTTCAGCTGACGCAGAATCGAGCCGGGCACCAGGAAAACTCCCGATCCGATCACCGTGCCGATAATCAGCAGGAGCAAGTCGCGGAACCGTAAAGTGCGGACAAGAGTCGTCATCAAGACAGACCGAAGGCACCTTGCGCGCGGCTTGAAACGGGACGGGGCGATTTCGGTTCAGCTTCGGCGCGGGCGCATCATACGCTGAGTGAGGGAACGGACAAAAATAAATGAGCGATCCTCAGAATGCTGATGAGCCGAGAGAGCGAGTCGAGGGTCTTCACAAGATCTTACATTAGACATATTAAAATGTGTCCGCGGATAGCGAGGGGATTAAAAGGTCGCTCGAGGGCAGTGGGCTGCGGTGCACTCCGCAACGCTACGCCGTGATGGCATTCTTGATGGAATGCAACAGGCATCCCACGGCTGCGGAAATCTTCGAAGCCGTGAATCTTGCGGATCCGCGCTCTTCCAGAGCCGCGACGTATAACAATCTGCGGGACTTGGTGCAGGCCGGTCTGGTGCGTGAAGTGGCCGTCGAGGGCCGCGCCGCGCGATTCGATGCCAAAGGCATGCGGCACCACCACTTCATCTAAGATCGATGCGGTAACGTTGAGGACTTGAAGTGGTACGACCTGCCCAGGCCTGCTTCGGGTTTCTTCGGTAAGCGGATTCTTCGCGAGTGTGAACTCATTTTTCGAGGGCTCTGCACGAAGTGCGCTCCGCGGCGCGGCGCGCGTTAACTGACAGCGCCCGAGATGACGGTTCTCGTCGGTGGTCTGCGCGTCCTGGGCGCCAATCACGGAAAGTCGGCGCACGGCGTCTTCACCAAGCGGCCGGGGACCCTGACGAACGACTTTTTCGTCAACCTGCTTGACATGGGCACCGAATGGAAGCCGTCCGCTGGCTCGGATGGCGTGTACGAGGGACGCGACCGCAAGACGAACCAGGTCAAGTGGACCGGCACCCGCGTCGACCTGATCTTCGGTTCGCACTCGGAGCTGCGCGCCCTCGCGGAAGTCTATGGGTGCGCGGACTGCGAGGAGAAGTTTGTGAAAGACTTCTTGACGGCATGGACCAAAGTGATGAATCTCGATCGCTTCGACCTCCCCGAGGCTCGCCGGAAGCGAACAACTTCGAGCCTGGCACCAACTGGCGTTCAGGCTGATTAAATCGCCAAAACTGACGGGCGCGCTTTAGGATCGCACGGGCTGCATGGCGCGCCCTTTTTTTCTTGGGAGAGTTCAGCCGCTGATATCACCGCGTTGCTTACAAACCATCTCCTCTTTACTGGAACCGATGCGATCTATGGGAAAGTGACCGCCTGCCAAGGTGACTGGCGTTTTTCATTCCAGCGCAAAGTTTGATATAAAAGATGGTTGCCTTCAGGGTCAGGCAACGCTGGGATCAAGCTTTACTTCCCAATCAGTGAAATTCATTTGGTGAGTTCTGTCCGGGCAGGAGGCAGGCGTTGATAGAAGTTCAGGACTTAACGAAATCCTTCGGGGACAAAACCGCAGTCGACCACGTTTCTTTTACCGTCAATAAGGGCGAAATACTGGGATTTCTGGGACCGAACGGCGCGGGAAAGACGACGACAATGCGGATTCTGACGGGCTTTTTGCCAGCGAGCAGCGGCACGGCGAAGATTGCCGGTTTTGATGTCTTCGACGATTCGATTGAAGTGCGGCGGCGAATAGGCTACTTGCCTGAGAATCCGCCGCTCTACACGGACATGTCGGTGGGCGCGTACCTCGATTTTGTGGCGCGAATCAAGAATGTTCCGTCGGAGAAACGCGCCAGCCGGATCGACGATGCGCTGGCGAAGGCGAATATCACGGACAAGCGCGACGAGCTCATCAAGCGGCTCTCACGCGGCTACAAGCAGCGAGTGGGAATCGCGCAGGCGCTGGTGCACGATCCGGACGTCATAATCCTCGACGAACCGACGGTAGGGCTCGATCCGAAGCAAATCATCGAAGTGCGTCATCTCATCAAGGGCTTGGCCGGCAGCCACACGATCATTCTTTCGACGCACATTCTGCCCGAAGTGAGCATGACGTGCGATCGAGTGGTGATCATCAACCGGGGCAAGATCGCCGCAGTGGACACACCAGCGAACCTCACAACGCAACTCAAGGGCGGACAGCAAGTGCGATTCGAAACGCAGGCGGACGAGAACGCCTTGCGCCAGGCCGTGCAAGAGATCAACGGAATCGGAAAGATTGAGATCGCGCCGATTGGAACGGCCGGAGTGCTGGCAGCGACGGTTGAATCGACGGCGGCGCAGGACGTGCGAAGCCAGATCGCCGCGAAGATTGTTGGTAAGGGCTGGCCGCTGTACGAACTGCGCGGCGTGAGCCTGAGCCTGGAAGACATCTTCCTGCAATTGACGACGGAAGAGGCCGAGCATGCGCCGGAAAGCGCGAGCAAGGAGCGTAGCGAACGATGAAAGGCTTGTACGCCGTTTATCGCAAGGAGATGGCCCACTATTTCGTTTCGCCGATCGCGTATATCGTGGTCGGCGTGTTTCTGTTCGTGGCCGGATTTTTCTTCACGCGGATATTTGTATTTTTGGTCGAGCAGGCGTTCGAGATTGGAATGAACCAGTTCGGCGGAGGAATCGATGTGCCGTCGCTGCTGGTGCGGGACTTCTTCGGAATTCTTTCATCGCTGTTTCTGTTCGTGACGCCGATGCTGACGATGGGCGTCTACGCGGAGGAGCGGAAGCGCGGGACGATGGAACTGCTGATGACGTCGCCGGTGACGGACACGGAGATCGTTCTCGGAAAATATCTGGCGCTGATGACGCTGTTCATCATCATGCTGCTGCCAACGATGATTTATTCGGCGATTGTGCTAGGCCACAGCGATCCAGCGGCGCCCTGGCGGATATTGTGGTGCGCGTATCTCGGCGCTCTGCTCCTGGGAGGAGTACTGCTCGCGCTGGGATCGTTTTTCTCGTCTTTGACGGAAAACCAGCTGATCGCGGCGGTGCTGACTTTCGGAGCGTGCCTGATTCTGTGGGTGATCGATTTCGGATCGCGCGGAGCGAGCAGCGGCTTCGGCGCGGCGATCCAATATCTTTCGGTGATCAAGCACTACGAC
>DASPVY010000249.1:0-4441 GCA_035622115.1 Candidatus Acidiferrales bacterium | reverse complement strand
TCCAGTGAGTGTATTTTGCTTCCGCTGCTCCGTCCTTTTGTCTAAAATATCGGTTTCTTCCGGTGCCGGGGTAGCTCACCGGTAGAGCGCGGCCCTGAAAAGGCCGGCGTAGGCAGTTCAACTCTGCCCCCCGGCACCATTCTGATAATCTGGCGAAGTCCCGGCTCGCATCTATCGAGGAATTTTGCTCCGGGCCAGACCATGAGCCCATCGATGCCCTTCGCACAATTCGCAGGAAAGCGTTATCTAAGCCTTGAAACATTTCGAAAAAATGGACAGGCCGTGCGCACGCCCGTCTGGTTTGCCTCACGTGACCTGGACACGCCCAAGCCGCTTCTCTATGTCTACACCCTCAGCATTTCCGGCAAAGCGAAACGCATTCGCAATAATCCTCGTGTGCGCGTCGCGCCCTGCGACGTCCGCGGCGGAAATATCGGCCAATGGTCCGATGGGCGAGCACAATTTCTGCAGGGCGATGCGGCCGCGCAAGCGATGCACGCAATTGACCACAAATATTATCCCTGGAAGTTGCTGCTCGATATTTTCGCGGCATTTCGCCCGCGCGAACGGGCTGTTTTCGCCATCCGCCCCGAATAAAATAATTCCCGCTCCGGCGAACTCCGCCTGAGCCGACGGAGCATGGGCTCGCCTTTTCCGAGCTGATTCACGCCCCTCTCTCCTTTCAACGCCGCGCGTACCTGTGCTATCTCTTAACGTTCGCCGATGCTTGGCGCGACCCACAGAGGAATCACATGGCAACAAAAACCGATTTTCGAATGACGGCCGACGAATTCCGGCGCCACGGAAAAGCCATGATTGACTGGATCGCCGATTACTACGAGCGAATCGAATCGTTTCCGGTGATGTCTCAGGTGAAGCCCGGAGAGATTCGCGCTTCCCTTCCCAAGCACGCGCCGGACCGCAGCCAGCCCTTCGAAGAAATGATGCGAGACGTCGAAAATATCATCCTTCCGGGAATCACGCACTGGCAGTCGCCCAACTTTTTTGCCTACTTTCCTTCGAATGCTTCCTACCCGTCGATTCTGGGCGAAATGCTCTCTGCTGGCTTCGATGTTCAGGGCATGCTCTGGGCCACCAGCCCCGCCTGCACGGAACTCGAAATCCACGTTCTCGATTGGCTCGTGGAAAGCCTCGGACTGCCGGAAAAATTTGCCTCAAGCGGATCGGGTGGCGGCGTAATTCAGGACACGGCTTCGAGCGCCTCGCTGTGCGCACTTTTGGCCGCGCGCGAGCGCGCAACGGCCGGCTTTGCCAACGAGCGCGGTTGCGATGGCCGCCTGGTCGCCTACACGTCGTCGCAGGCTCACTCGTCCATCGAAAAGGACGTGAAGATCGCCGGTATCGGTCGCGTCAATCTCCGGCTGATACCCGTGGACGAAAAGTTCGCGATGCGCCCCGATGTGCTCGCAGCGGAGATTGCGCGAGATCAGGCCGCGGGGCTGGTTCCCTTCTTCATTTCGGCGACTTGCGGGACCACGTCCTCGAACGCGATGGAGCCGTTGCGAGAAATCGGGGCGATTGCGCAAAAGCACGGAATCTGGCTGCACGTGGACGCCGCCATGTCTGGAACCGCTGCGCTTTGCCCTGAGTTTCGCCGGATCCAGGACGGCCTCGAACTCGCTGACAGCTACACTTTCAATCCGCACAAATGGATGTTCACCAACTTCGACTGCAACTGTTTTTACGTGGCCGACCGGGCAACCTTGATCAAGGCGCTGAGCATCCTGCCGGAATACCTGCGGAACCGCGAGACTGAATCCGGTTCCGTGACTGACTACCGCAACTGGCAAATTCCACTGGGGCGCCGTTTCCGCGCTCTCAAGTTGTGGTTCGTAATCCGCCACTACGGCATCGAGGGCTTGCGTTTTCACGTCCGGCAGCATGTCCAGCTGGCGCAGCAATTTGCCGAGTGGGTGCGCGCGGACGAGCGCTTTGAGCTGGCTGCACCCGTGCCGCTGAATCTCGTTTGCTTCCGGCATCGGGGTGGCGACGCTGTCAATGAGACCATCATGGAGCGGCTGAACCGCAGCGGCGACCTCTTTTTGACGCACACGAAATTGAACGATCTTTTCACGCTGCGAGTGTGCGTCGGGCAAACAAACACCGAACTGCGCCACGTCGAGAAAGCCTGGCGGCGCATACGCGAGGAAGCCGACGCGGCGGAAGCAAGTATGATGACAAAGTCCGCACAAAAATGACGGCTGCAAGGCTGTCTTAGCCAGGAAAGCGCACTCCAGAATCCTTGCGCGCCGCAGTCCGGAATATTGCCAGGAATTCGGAAGAGGCTACTTCGCCGGCGCGTGAGCCTTCGCGGCGGGTGCGGAAGACGCCGGATTGGTGCCGAGGCGCGACGCAGTCTGGCGGACGATAGCGCTGTCGTTGCCAAAAAGCTGTTGCTGAATCGTGAGCGCCTTGCGATCGTAATCATCGGCATCTTTGATGCGGGCCTGGAAGCGGTAATCTTCCGCGAGATCGAGATAGCCCTGCGCCAGATCGGAATTCACAGAAGGCAAAGTTTGCTCGTAGACCTTGACGGCTTCTTCGAGCAACGGCTGCGCTTCCGCTATTTTTCCCGTCACCGCGTCTAAAACGCCGAGGCTGTGTAGAACGCTGCCCAGCTCCGGACCTGCCGCCCCAGGATTCTTGCGATAGATGGCCAGCGCTTCGTTGAAGCGATGGTTTGCGGCATCCGCGCGGCCCTCATGCATGTACACGTTTCCTTCATTCGAGTAAGCCTTGGCCAGATCCTGCACGGGCATCGGCGACTGCGTCTCAAAAATCTCGATGGCGCGCTCGCACAGCGGCTCGGCGTCCTTCGGGCGATTCTCCGCGTCGTAAACAAGCGCCAGCAGATTCAACGTGTCGGCAAGCTGTTTGCCATTCGGCCAGCGCTTTTCCGCCTCCGGGAGGATGCCGCGCAACTGGCCTTCTGCCCCCGGATAGTCGTAGCGGTTGAACGACTCAGACGCCTCATGGTAGGCCGCGAGCCACTTCATCTGATGCTCGCGCTCGAGCATGGCCCAACCGGCCACGCCCATCGCCGCTATCAGCAATCCGCACAAAAGCCACAAGCGCACTGGCCTCGCTCCTCGCCCGCGACAACCTAGACACTCAATCTGCGGGCGAAATCATGGTCGAAGATTTGCGCGCCGGGCACAAGGCAGAAGTCGAAAGCATGTGGCGTTCTCAACACGCGGGGCTGGCCGTGCTCCGACCAGTAGCGATGCCGGTACGAAACGGCGTGACGCAAGAGTCGATGACTGACACCGTGGAACAGGACTGCTAGTTTTGCGGCCCGGGCGGGTTTGGCCCTTTCGCGACGGCTGCGGCCTGCGCTCTGGCCTTCTGGGCATCTTCCACTCGCCCCTCACTTTCATACAGGTTCGCCAGGTCCATCCATTCGTCGGAACTCCGGGGATCTAGCTTCACGGCCTCTTCTTCGGACAATATGGCGCGCGTCAAGTCGCCCTGTTCACTCCACGCGATTGCGCGGCCGTGCGCCAATTTGGCGGCGAAGAGGTCGTCGTTCTCCGCGGCGGGTCGTTCCTGCGCCTTTGAGCTTGCCCGATCGAAGGCTTGGAGAGCCTGTTGCGGGTGGTGGGCCTCCAGATCGGCAAACCCCAACTCAAGTAGCGCGGGGCCGGGGACAAGTAACAACCGGACGGCATGCTCCCACGCTTCGATCTCGTCGTCCACCCGGCCCTCATAGCGGTAGATCAAAGCCAGATTTGACCACGTGGATCCATTCGGCTCGAGGGCCGCAGACGCCAGATATTCCTTTTCAGCGGCGTCGATGTTTCCAGTTTCTTGAAACAGCTTTCCGCGCAGGAAGTGGACAAACGAGCTGCCGGGGAATATAGCGAGCGCCCTCGATGTCGCTTCGAACGCCTCGGAGCTTCGCCCAATCGCGTGTAGAACGGCGGCCGCATTGGCCCAGCGATTGAACGCCGTGCTGTCATTGCCTTCCGGAGTGACGGCGGGCAACGGAGCGACAGCGCAAGCGATCTGCAGTCGCTTGATCAGAGCCTCGTTCTCCGGCCTGCGGCGTACAAATACCGCGGATACTTCGTCCAGATACACCGGGCGCCACGCGTCGCTGCTGCAGAACTCCTGTAGTGCGGGAAAAAGCGGCAACCCGAAATATCGGCCCAGCGGAACGATGATGCTATTGATGCCGTAACGCTCCGCTTCCTGCTGCCATGCAGGCGAATCGGGCGGCGCCGACATCAATTCAGTATTCCGCTCGAACGATCGCGGGCCGAACGGGATGGCGCGCCCATCGATGTAGTCGAGATACTTCGGGCCCAGCCGCCAAACGATGTAGCCGCCTTCGTTATACGAGTCGAAGATCTGCGCCGGAATGTTTTCGCGCTCGAGGAATGCAGCGGCTCGCTCGGGAAACCACCATGACAATCCCGTG
>DASPVY010000248.1:0-3743 GCA_035622115.1 Candidatus Acidiferrales bacterium | reverse complement strand
AGTGATCGCATGGCTCGCGCGCCAGCCGTGGTCGAATGGAAATGTCGGCATGACGGGAATTTCGTGGGGCGGATTCAACGCATTGCAGATGGCCTCGCGGCGTCCGCCCGCGCTCAAGGCCATCATCGCCGTTCACGCCACCGAGCAGCTCTTCCACGACGACATTCATTACATCGACGGCATCATGCACGCCGACGAATTTGAGCTGGGCATGGATCAGGAATTGCAGATGACCGAGCCGCCGGAGTTTCCGACGGATGCAAGGCACGTCGCACCTCGCTTTGATTCACCGCCGTGGTTTCCGCTTTATCTTCATCATCAACGCGACGCCGAATTCTGGCGCGCGTCAATCGCGCAGCCCGTCTGCGATTCGATTCAAATTCCTGTCTATCTCATCGGAGGATTCTATGACGGCTATCGCGACACGATTCCGCGCATGATGAAGTGCCTGAAATCTCCGGTTAAAGCGATGCTCGGCCCGTGGAACCACACCTATCCGAACGACGCTTCGCCCGGACCGGAATTCGAGTGGCGCGAATCCGCCGTTCGCTGGTGGGACCGCTGGCTGAAAGACATTCACAACGGCATCGAAAACGAGCCGCGCCTCACTATTTATATGCGCCGATGGTATCCGCCCGATCCGAACCTGGCGCAAATTCCGGGCGAATGGCGCTCGGAAAATTCCTGGCCGCCAGCGGACACGCAAGAAAAGTCGCTGTATCTGGCGGCGAATCACGCGCTCAATTCCGACGCGCCCGCGGGTGCGGCCACCTTCGATCGACTAAAATATGTTCCCTCTGCCGGAGTCGAAGCCGGCTTTTGGTGGGGTGAGCTGACGAACGATCAGCGGCCGACCGACGCCTTCAGCCTTGTTTACGATTCGCCGCCGCTCGACCAGGAAATTGCGATTCTCGGCCTTCCGCGCGTGGTGCTGAACGCGTCGGCGAGCGCGCCGCTGGCCGATTTCATTGGGCGTCTCTCCGATGTCGCGCCGGACGGCACCACTACGCTCATCACCGGCGCTGGTATCAATGCTGCGCAACGCGAGTCGGACAGCGACCCGAAAGATCTCGAACTCGGACGAATTTATCCGCTGCAAGTCAACATGCACGTCACATCGTGGATTTTTCCGCGCGGGCATTGCATCCGAATCGCAATCTCGAATGCGCTATGGCCGATGCTCTGGCCCACGCCGTGTGCCATGACGACGTCGCTCTCGCTCGGCGGAGAAAACGCGTCGCGGCTTGTGTTGCCGGTGGTTCCAACGCACAACCTCGCGTCCGCGCCGTTTCCGCCGTCCGCCAAAGATCCCGAGCTGCCGGGGTTCGCGCACAAGGGTGGAACGTGGCCGGGCTTTTATCAACTGGTGCGCGATGAAGTCAGGCGGACTTCGCGCGTCAGTTGGCACAGCGACAGCCAGGCAATTTTTCCGTGGGGCAAAGAGGACTTCCACGAAGAACTTTCCTACACCGCCGTCGACGATCATCCTGAGAACAGCGCATTCACCGGCGCAGCCGAAACAAAAGTATCTCTGAAAAATCGCGTCGTGTCTTTTAAATCGAAGCTCATATTGCGCAGCGACGCGAGGAATTTCTACTACTCTTACGAGCGCGACTTGCTTGAAAATGGACGCGTGATTCGCACCAAAAACTGGAAAGAAACGATTCCTCGCGACCACCAATGATGGCTTCGCGCACAAAAAAACAGCGCCAAGGGAGCACGACGTTACGAAGCCTGGCAGCCTCTATTGATTCGCTGCCACGGCAGCCCGCGTGCCCTTGAGGTCCGCTGCAAGCAAACGATGGAAGAGATGCTCGCCCGCCTCGCGGCGCACTGAGAGGCGTCCCGCGACGTAGGCCTGCGAATTCAATCCGCGCTGCACGGCTTCGCAGAGCCAGATGTCTTCTTCCTGAACACGATGACTGACCGAGATGCTCTGCCGGTTGTATTCGTTCGCGTCGCCGCCCGTTTTTTCGAAATAGAAATCGAAAATCACAAGACAGCGATCCTGCGCGAGCGGTAGAACCAGATTTGTATCCAGATAACCTTCATACCAGTTCAGCATGAAATTTGGATAGAGCCAGAAATAGTGGCCCATGTCGCCGCGCCGCGTGGCCGCGACGTCCGCATCTTCGCTCGATTGCTTCAGCGGCGTGGATTGCACGCAGAACCGGTCTTCATTCTCGATCGTGTACTTGGTGATCTGTATCCCGCTGTTGAGTCCCTTGTGCGCGTGCGGGACGTGGTAGCCGCCATCGAGAAAATTATCGACGTAAACTTTCCAATTGCAGTTCAGTTCGTAGCTGCGACGCTCCACAAATTGCAGTTTTCCCAGATGTAGCGGCTTCACGCGACCAGCGAGTCCGCCTAGAAAATCCAGCAGCGACTCCGCGTTGGAATCGAGATTGACGAATATCAGATTTTCCCAAATCTCGACGCGGATCGGAACAAGGCCGTTCTGCGAGCGCTCGAAATGGCACACGCCTTCGAATTCCGTCATTCCTTTCAGCGCGCCATCCAGCCCGTACGTCCAACCGTGATACGGGCAGCGCAAATGCTCGGCGCGGCCTTCGGGCTCGATGACCACGGCGGCAGCATGGTGGCGGCAAACATTGAAAAATGCGCGAAGCCGAGTGTCCGCGCCGCGCACCACGACGATCGGCTCGCCCGCGATTTCCCCGGTGATGAATTGGCCGGGCCCGGCGACTTGCGGTGCGCGGCCCACAGCCTGCCACGTCCTGCTGAACACCCGCCGCCGCTCGAGAGCCGCAATCCGCGGATCGAAATACCACGGTGCGGGAATCGTGTGCGCTTCGGCGAGGGGCGCCTTGTCGTCGTACATCGCCAGAATTTCCTGAACCGTCTGCTTCATGGCCGCAGCCTCTTCGATAGTTTCGGTTTTGCGGCGAACGGCTAGCGTTCGGATCGCGCGCCGATGGCCCCGCGGAGAATTGTCAGAAATTGTTGAATCCGCACTTTGGCTTTTTCCGGATCGCCGGGATGCGGAAACAGGCCGGGATCCAACTCTTCGGTGAGCAGCGCGTCCTGGAATCGTTCCATCGTCCATTCCAGGATGGAAGAGATCATGGCGCTATCCACGTCGGAGCGAACTTCTCCGCGGCCGATTGCGAAGCGAACCACCGCCGCGCTTCCATAGGGATCGTCGGCTATGAGAAAGCGGTTGATCTCGCGCTTCACGGAAAGTTCGACGCCATAATTGCCGATCAGCACCACGCGATAGGGTATCCAATCCTCGTGGAGCATGTGCTCGGTGCGCACCAGCCAGTAGCGCAGAACTTCAAAGAAACCTTTGTCGCGGATATTCGCGGGGCAATCGAGGTACTTCGGCAGGGAGTGTGCCGCCTTCTTGTAGCACTCGAGAAACAATCCGGCCTTGCTGCCGAAATATTGAAAGATGGAACCTTTGGCGACGCTGAGCTCGACCGCGAGATCTTCGATCCGCGCGTCGTGATAGCCGCGCTCGGCGAAATGGCGCATCGCCGCATCGATGATGCGCAGTTTTTTGGCCTCGAATTTCGGTCGCGGTGCGGGCGAGGGCGCCGGAAAAGATGGGGGCGGAATCAGAACGCGCTGAGCTTTTGTGGACATGATGAACCCCCGGTCATATAGTTAAAAATCGAGCTAAGTGCCGCACTGTATTATGATAAGGCTCCATTCGCAAGCACTTTTGTGACTCTTAGTCAGGAGATGTCCGGGCTTGGGTGTTCGTAAAAAATACGACG